>DBCN01000001.1:0-8449 GCA_002293065.1 Opitutia bacterium UBA957 | reverse complement strand
CAAGGCGACCCCGGCCACTCGCGCTTCCTCGTCGCCCTGGAAGACGACCTGATGCGCCTGTTCTCCAACGCCGGCATCATCTCCTCGTTGCTGGAGAAATCGTTCAAGGAAGGCGAACCGCTCGAACACCCGCTGCTCGACCGCTCGATCGGGACCGCCCAGAAGCGCGTGGAAGGCCAGAACTACTCGATGCGCAAGCGTCTGCTCCAGTTCGACGACGTCCTCAACCACCAGCGTCAGATCGTGTACGGCCTGCGCAACCGCACCCTCCACGAGGCCGATACCCGCGCCAACCTGCTGTCCGTGGTCGGCGAAGAAATCGAAGAACGCCTGAAGACGGCCTACCCCGACCTCGATGCCGCCCCGGACCGCGCCGGCGCCGAAGCCTTCGTGGCCTGGTTCGTGTCGACCTTCCCGATCCGCCTCGCGGTCGATGAACTGACTCCGCTCAACCACGACCTCGCCACCGCCTGCGTGATCAAGAAAGTCGCCGAGCTCCAGAAGAGCCGCGAGACGAGCGAGTCGCCCGAGATGCTCAATTACCTGGAGCGCCACCTCCTGCTGCGTTCGATCGACCGCAACTGGCAGAACCACCTGACGGAAATGGAAGAGCTCCGTCGCGCGGTCAACCTGCGCGGCTACGCGCAGAAGGACCCGCTCAACGAATACAAGACCGAGGCCTACCGCGCGTTCGTCGACCTCATGCGCCAGCTGCGCACCGACGTCTGCTCCAGCCTTTTCCGCACCGCCTCCTCGATGGAAGCGTTGGAAGCGATCCTCCGCACCGCCCAAGGGCAGGTCATCGCCACCGGCCCCGCCGAACCCGGCACGCCGGAAGACCAACCCGCCGCGGCCAGCGCCCCGGAAACGATGCAGCAGAAGCAAGAGCCCTTCCGCCGCAATGAAGCCAAGATCGGCCGCAACGCCGTCGTCCGCATCCGCAAGGGCAACGAGACGCTCGACCTGAAATGGAAGAAAGCCGAAGCGATGGTCCGCGATGAAGGTTGGGTCGTGATCGAAACGCTGTCCGAATGACCGAACGACGTCCGGGCTTCCGTTTCTCCGACGCCTGGCTGTGCTGGGGCGGACTGGGCCTGACGGCGTTGCTCCTTCTCTTCAGTTTTCCTCCGTTCGGCCACCCCTTCGTCGCTTTCTTCGCACTCATCCCGGCGACCCTCGCCGCGGCCGCCGCCCCCGCATGGCGGACCTGGCGGCGCGCGGCCTACCTCACGAGCTGGCTCCTCTGGGTCGTGTTGCTGGCTTGGTTGCGCCATATCTACCCACCGCTCGGCTGGCTCGGCCTTGTGCTGCTGACCGCTTATTGCGCATTGTACCCGTTCGTTTGGTTGCTCGCCTTGCGTTGGATCTTCCCGGCCTGCCGCGACGCGGGTGCGCCCGCCCGCCTGCTGGCGACCCTCGGGCTCGCGGGCGCATGGGGACTGCTGGAATGGCTGCGGACCATCGCCTTCACCGGCTTTGGTTGGCTGCCGTTATCCGCGAGCCAACAGGGCAATGGCGTCCTCCTCACGCTCTGCGCCTGGATCGGCCCCACCGGACTTTCCATCGGCCTCGTCCTGATCAATCTCGGGCTGGCCAGTTGGATCGTCCGCCTCCGCGCCCTCCGGGCCTCCGCCGACCCACTGGAGCCCTTGACGCCGACCAGCTGGCTGCGCCGTCTGACGCCCGAGCTGTACTTGGGCTTGGCCGTGATCGCCGCGGGCTTCTATGGCACCCTGACGCAGATCGCCCGCGATGCCTCCCGGCAGGATGTCCGGATTGCGGCGCTGCGGACGGACTTCGATCCCACGGAGAAATGGGACAGCAGCAAACTCGATAAGCATGCCAAGGCCTTGAATGCGCTGACCGTCGCGGCCGGACAGGAAAAACCCGATGTCGTGCTCTGGCCCGAAGCCGCCCTTCCCCTCGCCACCGACAACGCCGGCTATGTCACCTTCCTCCGCGGCAACGTCGCCGGCGCCGGTTGCCCGCTCTTGATCGGCGCCATCGAGCCGCGCAAGAACGGTTACGCCAACAGCGCCGTCGTCGTGACCGCGGAAGGCCTCGCCAAACCCACTTACGCCAAGCGACACCTCGTGCCGTTCGGCGAATACGTCCCGCTCGCCGACTGGCTACCGCTCCGCAAAGTCGTCCCCATCGCGGAAGACTGCGTCCCCGGCGACGGCGCGACGCTCCTCCCCCTGACGACCCGCAGCGGCTTCACCTTCATGGCCGGTCCGCTGGTCTGCTATGAAGACGTCTTCCCCGAACTCGCACGCGAACATGCCCTTGCCGGGGCCGACCTCCTCGTCGTCGTGACCAACGATGGTTGGTATGGCCACGAAGCGGGCGACGCCCAACACACGGCGCATTCCGTGCTGATCGCGGCCGCGACCGGCCTACCCGTGGCCCGTTCGGGGAACGCAGGGTGGAGCGGGGTCATCACCCACCGCGGTATCCTCCAGCCCACCGGCGCCCCGGGAGCCCCTTTGAGCGCCGTGGCCCAGCTCCGGCGAGACCGCGGTGAACCCACTTTCTGGGTACGCCATGGCGATTGGGCCGTCGGCCTAGGTGGGCTATGCTTTGGCCTGACCTACCTTTGGCGGCGCCGGCGGATCGCCCACGTGGCCTAAGCAAGGAAAACTGCAAGTCCGAGTCGACCTGCCCCAAAAAGACTTCACAGTGGGGATACCCCGACAACGCACGAATCCTCCTCGTTGCCACGCTCACTCCTGACCATGCGCCTACTGCTTGCCTGCCTCGGCCTTTGCCTGACCGCCGACCTTTCCGCCCAAGAGGTCAAGAAACCGAAGGACGAATTCCCCGCCTCGGGCATCGCGACCTTCAAGTTGCGCATCAAGTCGATCCCCATGGTGTCCGTAAAGGTCAACGGCGTCACGCTCAACCTCGGCGTCGACACGGGCTGCCAAGGTAACGGCGTGCTGACCGAAGCCGGTGCCCGCAAGGCCGGCATCGAAGTGGCCTTCACCTTGCCGACGATGGGTAATGACGGCCGCGGCGAAACCAGCTACGGCTACATCGAATCCTTCGAAGGGGGTGGTGCCGTCTGGAAGGATTTCCACATGGCCATCATGCCGCTGACCGGCATGGACCTGGATGGCTTGGTGGGGGCAGACATCCTTTTCGGGAAACCCTTCTACATGGACCTCACGAATGCGGTGATGACGCTCGGCAAGACGCCCGACACATCGGCGGCGCATGAGGTCGCCATCTTCAGCCGCGGCGGCCATTGCGGGGTCAACATCGAGGTCGAAGGGCAGAAGGTCCCCATGATCATCGATTCCGGCGCCTCGAAATCCTACATGAGCTCGCTGAAGTTCCGCGGCAAAACGGTCTTCAAGGGCTACATCCCGGTCGCCTCGGTGCGCGGGGTCAACCTCACCCGGGTCGAAGTTTGCCAAATCAAGTCCCTCCGCATCGGCGGGGCACCCCTGACGGGCGTGGAATTCCTCCGGGATCAGGAGCACAACCTCTTGGGTAATGATTTCCTGCGTTCCCACCCTGTCGCGGTGGACATGGCCTCGCGGCGTCTCTGGCTCTTCGAGTCGCAAGGGAGCCTGAAAGGCACCAAGTCCCTCCTGCCCAAGGAGGTGGCCTCGCCTGCCGAACCCGCGCAAGCAACCCCGGTTCCCGCCAAGTAAGCGGAACGCTCAGCGACGACGGCCGCCGCTCGCACCGCCGGCGGGGCCTTCGCCTTCTTCGCCTTCGGCTTCCTCAGGGGCTTCTTCGTCGTCCCACTTGAGTTCCTTGTCGAGCTTCTCGTCGTCCTCCACTTCGGGGAGGTCGGAGATCTCTTCCGCCGCCGAGGTGGCGCGCGCCGGCTTATCATCGTCGTCGTCTTCGCCGGGGACTTCATGGCCCTGCGGGACGAATTCGAGGATGTCGGTGATTTCCTCGAAAGGATGGATGTCGCGGCCTTCGATCAGCGCCTGGTTGCGCAATTCGCTGAGCTGTTCATCCACGTCTTCGACGGTGAGTTTCTGCTCCAGCTTGATCGTGTCGTTGATGAGCTTCACGCGCAGGCGCATGATGTGCTCGAGGAAGTCGGCGTAGGAACCCTTGTCGCCGTCCTTGACGTTCGGCAGGGCGAAGAGTTGCTCCTCGGAGTCGAGGATGTGTTCGGCCACGCGCGCGAGGCGCACGGTCTCGTCCTTCTCGACGGAATGGACCTGGAAAGGAATGAAGGCCGCTTCCAGGACCTCATTCGAGAGGCCGTACTCGCGGAGCGGATCCATCATGTCGAGGACCCAAGGGAACTGGAACGGATCGAGGATGCCGAGGCCATCGGGCTCGTAGTGCTTCGGGTCGGAATTCTCCTTCACCCACCAGGTCCCCTTATCCTTGTTGAAGCGGACGGTACACCAAAGCAGCTTGGAAGTCGTGGCAGCCATGGGGGGTTGGTTTGCCCAAGTCTGGCGGGGTGTCAAGAGGGGTCGAATCGGTCCTTTCCCTCAAACACCCCTAAGGTCGCCTTCTCCGCTTTCCTTCCGCGTTTTCCTCCGTTAACTGCGGGGGTATGTCTTTCCTGTACGAACAAGTGGCCGCCAAGGCGCTGTACGCCATGGACCCGGAAACGGCCCACCAAGTGGGCCTGCGGGGCATGGGCCTCATCGGCGCCCTCCCTCCCCTCCGCTGGTGCTTGGAGCGGGGCCTGACCCCAAAAGGCGGCAAGCCCATCGAGGCCTTTGGCTTGAAGTTCCCGAACCACATCGGCTTGGCCGCGGGCTTTGATAAGGATGGCTTGGGCTGGCGCGGCGCCGCCGCCCTGGGCTTCGGCCACGTCGAGGTCGGCACGGTCACCCAACACGCCCAAGCCGGCAACGAACGTCCCCGCGTCTTCCGTTACCCCGCGCTCAAGGCGGTGGTCAATGCCTACGGTTTCCCCAACGCCGGCTCCGAAGCCCTGCGCCAACGCCTGCTCCGTCAACCTGGCCGCGGCCAACGCGTCCATCCGTTGGGAATCAACATCGGTAAGTCGAAGATCACGCCGCTCGAAGAAGCCCAAGGCGATTACCTCCATTCCTTCAAGCTGCTCGCCCCCCTGGCCGACTACCTCGTGGTCAACATCAGCAGCCCCAACACGCCCGGCTTGCGCGCCCTCCAAGACCGCGCGCCGCTCGTGAGCCTGCTCTCCACCCTCGCCCGCGAAAACCGGTCGACCCCCGGCGGACCGGTCCCGTTGCTGCTCAAGGTCGCCCCCGACCTCAACCCGCACCAACTCGAAGACATCGTCTCCGTCGTGGGGGAAGTCGGTTTCGCCGGCATCATCGCGACGAACACCACGATCACCCGCCCACCCGGCACCGAAGCGTGCTCCACCAAGGGCGGCCTCAGCGGCGCTCCCTTGCTGGAACGCTCGCTGCAGGTCGTGCGCTTCCTCACAAAGACGAGCCAAGGTCGCATCCCCGTCATCGGTTGCGGGGGCATCACCTGCGCCGCCGACGCCGGTCGCTTCATGGATGAAGGGGCCTGCTTGGTGCAGGTCTATTCGGGCTTGGTCTTCCGAGGCCCAGCGTTGGCCCGTGAAATCGCCGAAGGCCTCGCTTGGCGCCAGCGCGACTGGGTCTAAAGACCATGCGGTTCGCCCTCCTCGCTTACGCCATGTTCGCCGCCAGCCTCGCTCTGGCGGCCTCCCGACCAGCGGCGAAGAAAGGGGACGCGATGGCGGCCGACTCGTGGCGTGCCGCCGTGGCAACCTTTGAAGGGAAGCCCGTGAAGACGGGTGTGCTCGAATTAAGCAACCCCGGCTTGGTGAGCGGCGACGCCCCGGCGGCCGCGGTCAAAATCCTCTCCGGCAATGATAAGGACGAAAGGGGCGGCGAGGTGATCGTGCTCATGCCTCTGGATCGCTTCCAGGATTTCGTGGCCAACTTCTCGCAGCGCCAGCTGGGCTCCAATCGCGGCGGGTTCGGCGCGCTCTCCAAGGCCAAGACCATCAGCGGGACATTCGTGACCATCAAAGGCGAGGGCGCCCTGCTCTTCGGGCTCGACGCCAAGGAAGCCAAGGCCCTCGGCAAGCCATCCGAAATCCTCGCCGCCCAACTGCAGCTGGCCAAAGACGGCGTCCAAGCGACCAAGCCGGGCTGGACCGCCCGGGAGTTCAACGTCGCCAAGGTCGGTGCCGCCGGCGCCCCCGAGACCGCCCGCGAATGGGAACGGCTCCAAGGCCTGCTGGCCGCGCAGATGCAGGCGGCGAAACAACCCCGCTGGAAGAGCAAGGAACTCCTCGACGCGCTCAAAGCCGGCACGCCGCGCCTGACCGTCGATGACCCCGCCGCCAAGGTCGAGTGGACCTTGCTGTGGAAATAAGCGGCGGGTCCGCTACTTGACCGCCTTGGGCTTCTCGCGAACCGGGAGGTGCACTTCCGATTGCTTCAGGAGGAACGGCACGAAGGGGCTGTTCCAATAGACGCCGTAGGCCTCGCCCGTCACTTCGAGCTCCGTCCGCTGCTTGACCCAAGCCCGCAGCTTCTCTTCGGCTTCGCGGAAATTTTCTTCGCTGTAGGAACCGCGGATACCGATCGAGGCCACTTGGCGCACCGGCACATCCTGCAGTTTCACTTCACCGCCGGGAAGCAGGTCCACCCGCTTGGCGGATGCGGTATCCATATAGAAGACCATGACGCCCGGCTGCAGGCGCGCTTCCACGGGAGCGGTCATCGGAATGCTGTTCTTGCTGATGTAGCGGAAGAGCTTCCCGAAGAGGTTGTTGTTGGCGGAGAAATAAGCCTGCGCGGATTCGGCCACCATCAGGCGGGCCGCCGGCAAGGACTTGACCTCCATGTCGCCCGGGGCGGTCCGAGGGTAGGCGTCTTCGACGCCTAGGGCGAAGGAAGGAAAGAGGGATGCCATAAAAAGCAGGAAGAGGGGCCACTTCATGACGGTAAATATGAAAACTCCCCCGAAATAGGCAAGTCGCAGACTCAGTTCGTGCACCCTTGCCAGCCGACGCAAAAGCGGCTTTCTTGGGGGTATGACCGAATTACCGGAAAAAAGCTCCTTCGGCTCGCGCCTCGGCCACAACTTCCTGACCGGGATGTTCCTGGTCCTGCCTCTCGGGTTGACGCTCTACGTCATCACCCTGCTGATCGGGCTCATCGCCTCCCCGGTGGAGTCGATGTTCCAGGCGATTTTCCCGCTTTTCTTCCCCAACAAAGAAGTCATGCCCGACTTCAAGACCGGACTCAACCACGCCTTGCTGGTGCTGGCCTCCGCCCTCGTCATGGCCGTCATCCTGACCGGTCTTGGCTTCCTCTCGAAGCGCCTCTTCGGCAAGCTCCTGCAACAGTGGTTCGCCAGCCTCCTCGAGCGCATGCCGGGCTTGGGCGCGCTCTACAACTCCATCCGCCAGATGGTCGACGCCTTGAGCGGTCGCAACAAGGACACTTTCCGCCGCGTGGTCATGGTCGAGTTCCCCCGCCCCGGGATGTGGACCATCGCTTTCGTGACCCACGAACAACCGACGGTCTTCAGCCAAGCGATCGGCAAACCCGTCGTGAACGTCTTCATCCCCGCGGCGCCAGCGCCGACGACGGGAGTCATCCTTCACCTCCCGCCCGAGGAAGTGCGGGAAACCAAACTCACGGTCGGTGAAGCCCTCGGTCTGCTCATGAGCTTCGGCTCAGTCATCCCCAAGCCCGACGACAAGTCCTAGGCCGCGATGTCGTCGGCCTCCCTTCGCTGCTTGGTCCTCGGGCGCGATCCTTCCGGGGAGTCGCACCTGTTGCTCACGCTGCTCGAGCCCGAGCAAGGGCTGGAACGCTGCCTCATCCGCCTCTCCCGCGCACAGGGGGCGACGCCACCCGACTTATTCGATGAATGCGAAGTGACGCTGGAACGGGCTAAGGACGGGGGTACGCGGTTCGCTCGTGACTACCGACTTCTCACCCGCCGCACGGGCCTTGCCCGCAGCCATCGCACGTTGGAACGGGCCTGTCGTTTCGCGGCGATGATCCGCCGCAACCCGCCACCCCCCGAGTCCGCCCAAGTCTGCTACCGCATCGCCCACGAGACGTTCACCGCCATGGCGGAACGCCCACGGGCGGACTGCGCCTACTTCAAGGGACTCTGGCTGATGATCAAGGACGGGGGTTGGCCCGTCTCCGAACAGTGGCTCGCCCATCTCGGCGGACGACGCGAAGCCGCGGCCGCCATCCTGACGCAACCGCTCGACGCCCAGTCGACCGACGAAGAAACGGTCGCAAAACTCGCCACCGATCTGGAACGTTGGGCCGCGGGCGAAATCCATTTCGTGCTGCCCTGATGCGTATCGACGTCAAAGGCCGACGCATCGAAGTGAGCGCCCAGGAATTCGCGACCTTCCGGCCCGGCCCCGGTGCGGGAGCGGGCGGTTCCCCGTGGCGCGCGGAAGCGGGCCGCCAATGGCATGAGACGATGCGCAAGCAGGCGGAGGCCGAAGACGCAGGCTGGA
>DBCN01000043.1 GCA_002293065.1 Opitutia bacterium UBA957 | reverse complement strand
CCTCGCCCCGAAGCGCCCGAACATCCCGCCGCTCGTCGTCGAGCGCGTGGCCTAAGTCAGGCCCGGCAAAGAAACAGGGAGCCGCGGAGTGATCCGCGGCTCCCTTGTTTAGAGGGGTTAACGCAAACCCTTAGGCCAAACCGCGCTTCGTGCCTTGGGCGAAGGCCACGAAATTGCGGACAATGCGGGACGAGGCTTCGGGCAGGGCCTGGGCCTTCTCGATGGCTTGGGCGGTGTTGAGGCCGTCGCGGTAGAAGAGCCGGTGCAGGGCCTTGGCCGTGGCGATCTCTTCGTCGGTGAAGCCCGAACGCTTGAGCCCGACGGCGTTGATCATCTTGGTCTCGCAGGGGTTGCCGTCCGCGATCACGAACGGCGGGACGTCCTGCACGCACTTCGAGCAGGCGGCGACCATCGCGTGGTCGCCGATGCGGCAGAATTGGTGGATGCCCGCGTTCCAGCCGATGTTCACGTGGTCGCCGACGTGGACGTGTCCGGCGACGGCGGAGTGGCTGGAGATGACGAGGTGGTTGCCGATGACGCAGTCATGGGCGATGTGCGAATAGGCGAGGAGGGTGTTGTCATCGCCGAGGATGGTCCATTCGCCCTCTTGGGTGCCGAGGTGGACGCTGACGTATTCGCGGAAGGTGTTGCGGGCACCGACCTTGAGCCCGGGCTTACCGGGGCGGGCTTTGAGGTCCTGCGTGCGGCCACCGATGACGGCATATGGGAAGACTTCGCACTGCGGCCCGAGCTGCGTGTAGCCTTCGACCGAAGCGTGGTGGTGCAGGATGCAGCCAGCGCCCAACGTGACGTCCGCCCCAACATACGCATACGCACCGACCTGCACGCCGGTGCCGAGTTGGGCGCCGGTCTCGATGATGGCGGTGGGATGGATCAGGGCGCTCATCCGGGCTTCAGCCTTGGGCGACCGAATCGGCGATGGTGAAGAGGAGCTCGGCGGAAGATACCGTCTCGCCGTTCACGAGGCACTCGCAGTCGGCGGCGGCGATGCGACCACGGACCTTCGTCAGCTTGGCACGGATCTCGAGCGTGTCGCCCGGGGTCACGGCCTTGCGGAACTTCACCTTGTCGGCGCTCATGAAGAACACGACCTTCGGGGCTTCATCGGCGGCCCCGCGACGCAGCATGATGAGGCCGGCGGCCTGCGCCATGGCTTCGATCTGCAGCACGCCTGGCATGACCGGCTGGCCCGGGAAGTGGCCTTGGAAGTAGGGCTCGTTGATCGTGACGTTCTTGATCGCCACGAGGGAGTCGTCGGTCAGCTCGACCACACGGTCCACCATCACGAAGGGGTAGCGATGGGGGAGGGCGTTGAGGATTTGGCGGATGTCGAGGGCGTTGCCGAGGGGGGCCTTCGGGGCATCGACTTTCTTGGCCGGTTCCGCCTTGGCCTTGGGGTGCTTGGACTCCTGCCACTGCTTGCGGACGGCGGCGGCGAGGCGGGCGTTGAGCGCGTGGCCTGGGCGGACGGCGATGATGTGGGCCTTGAGGCGGATGCCGGCGAGGACGATGTCGCCGACGATATCGAGGATCTTGTGGCGGACGAGTTCATCCTTGAAGCGCAACGGCTCCTTGCTGACGACCTTGTCGCCCTTGAGGATGATGGCCGAGTCGAGCGACCCGCCTTGGATGAGGCCCTTTTTGAGGAGTTCTTCGATGTCCTCGTAGATGGTGAACGTGCGGGCCGGAGCGATCTGCGCTTCGTAGGTCTCGGAATCGATGTCGATCGTTAGGTGCTGCGTGTGGATGCCGCGGTCATCCGCCGAGGTGCAGGTGATGCGCAGGCCATCGAAGGGCAGGGCGATGATCGAGCGGCTGCCCTCGTTGATCGTGATCGGCTGCGTGAGCGTGAAGACTTCGCGTTCGTCGGACTGATCGACGATGCCCGATTGATGGATGAGCGTCGTGAACGGACGCGCGGAGCCGTCGACGATCGGCGGTTCGGAGGCATCGAGTTCGACGATGGCGTTGTCGACGCCCATGCCGCTGAGCGCGGAGAGCACGTGCTCGATCGTGTGCAGCTTGACGGCGTCGGAGGAGACGGTCGTCTTGCGCTCCAAGTCGGTGACCATTTCCGAGACCGGCCGGACCTCGGGTTTGCCGAAAAGGTCGATGCGGCGGAAGACGAGGCCGGTGTTGGGGGCGCCAGGTTTGAGGGTCAGGGTGACCTCTTGGCCGGTGTGGAGGGCCTTGCCTTTGACCGAGGCTTCTTTTCCGAGGGTGCGCTGTTTCATGCCGTGCCCATAGTTATTCACACCCCCCTTGCACTGTAAAGTCATAGTTTCGAGGGGTTTGTGCGGCTATTCGAGGTGTTCGCAGGGAGGGGGAGACCCGACCGGATGTGAATGGTTTCAGGCCTGCTCGGTCGGGGGCTCGTCCGCTGAGGCTGGCCTCGACTGCTATCCCATGGAAACAGGCCAAACGGACACCCGGTCGGAGCGGTTCGCAGCTCCGCAAAGTCCGGGAGCGGGTGGTGTCGTCGAGCGCCTTCTCGCCTCGGTTACGTCCGCTGGCCGAACGTGTTTGGACCTTTGTGAAGTAGGGTTGCGAACAACTTCGGAGCCCTCGCACTTGTTCACACGTTTGGGCGACTCCTTGACACCTTGGCGAGCGAGGCAAATCGTCAGCACGTGCTCCTGGTCATCGATAACTACGACTCCTTCACCTACAACCTGGTGCAATACTTCGGCCAGCTCGGCGTGGAGCAGAAGGTCTTCCGCAACGACCAGATCACGGTCGAGGAAGCGCTCGCGCTGAATCCGGACCGCGTGATGATCTCGCCGGGTCCGTGTTCGCCCGCCGAAGCCGGCGTGTCCTGCGACATGATCCGCGCCTTCGCCGGCAAGAAGCCGTTGCTCGGCGTCTGCCTTGGCCACCAAGCCATCGGGCACGTCTACGGCGGCCGCGTCCTCCGCGCCCCGAACTTGATGCATGGCAAGACCTCGCCGGTCTTCCACAACAACACCGACCTCTTCCAGGGACTGCCCAATCCGTTCAACGCGGCCCGTTACCACTCGCTCATCGTCGAGCGCGAGACCTTCCCGGCTTGCCTCGAGATCACCGCGTGGACCGACGACGGCCTCGTGATGGGCTTGCGGCACCGCGACCTCCCGATCTGGGGCGTGCAGTTCCATCCCGAATCTTTCGCGACGCAGAACGGCCTCGATCTTTTGGCGAACTTCCTGCGCCTCTGACCGATGTATTGTCCGCGCTGCAACCACGAAGACACGAAGGTCCTGGAGACCCGTCTCGGCAAGGGGAACCACTCCATCCGCCGCCGTCGCGAGTGCTTGGCCTGCTCGCATCGCTTCAGCACGATGGAGGAAATCGTGCGCGAAGGCCTCGTCGTCGTGAAACGCAACGGCGCCCGCGAAGACTTCGACATCACCAAGATCGCTTCCGGTATCCGGAAGGCCACCGACAAGCGTCCCGTCGAGGTCGAGCGCATCAACCTGCTCATCTCCGAAATCGTCGAAGGCCTGCAGCGCAAGTTCGAGGACGAGGTCCCTTCCAGCGCGATCGGCGAGGAGATCATGACGCACCTGCAGTCCGTCGACCAGATCGCCTATGTCCGCTTCGCCAGCGTCTACCGCGAGTTCCGCGACATCGACGAATTGGCCAAGGCCATCGATCAGCTCCGTAAGGGAGGCAAAGCCAAGTGACTTCCGCTTCCGCCGCACCCACCCGCCCGGCCCGCCTGCGCACGCTGAACGCGATGCTGGCCAGCCTGGTCGGGACCGAGGCTTCGTTGCGGCGGGATGTCGATGCCGTCGTGCGGGTCTTTGAATCCGATGAGTTTTCGGCCCAAGGCCTCGACGCCCGGGGCTTGGCCGCCGCGGCCGCCCACCTGCTGCGTCTCTTGGCCCCGGAGGCCGCGCTCCCCGCCATTGCCGTCCTTGACCACCGTACGGAGCCTTTTGAGCCGCTTTGGGCACCGGAACGTATCGAGGCCGCCCTTGGGCAGGTCGGCGACGCCTCGGACGTCCTTTTGTGGGTGGTGGGCCTGCAGGACCAGTATCTGGTCGGCCCTAAGGCCCGCTCGCTCAAGGCCCGGCAGGCCTACGATGAGGCCGTCGAATGCGTGAACGCCTATGCGGCCCATGTCCAAGGCCGCGGCCGTCTGACGGTCGTCGTGCTATAATCTTCCCCATGAACACCCCGAAGACGCTTTTTCAGAAGATCGCCGACCGCGAGATTCCCGCGAAGCTGATCCACGAGGATGACGTGTGCGTGGCGTTCCATGACATCTCGCCGCAGGCGCCGGTCCATGTCCTCGTCGTGCCGCGGAAGCCCATCGCTCGCGTGGCCGAAGCGGCTGCTGAAGACCAGGCCACGCTCGGACACTTGTTGCTCGTCGCCGCCCAACTGAGCCGTCAGCTCAACCTCACCAAAGGTTTCCGCATCGTGATCAACAATGGTCCCGATGGTGGCGAGTCCGTCCCGCACCTGCACGTGCATCTCCTCGGTGGCCGCGCCCTGAGCTGGCCGCCGGGCTGATCGCCATGGCTCCCGCCGAACCGTGCCTCGTGCTCGATGGCTCCGCCCGTCACGGCGTGCGCGTCGGCGTGTGGCAAGGGGGGCGCTGGGTGGCGGAAGCGCATTCCGAGGAAGGGGCGTTGGAAGCGACCTTCGCCTGCGCGGAAGCGGCCTTGGCCAAGGCGGGCCTGCAGTTCGCTGACCTCCGCGCCTTTGCCGTGTGCGTCGGCCCCGGGTCCATGCTCGGCATCCGCGTCACCGCGATGGCCGTGCGTACCTGGGCGGCGCTGCAGCCCTGCGAGGTCTGGGTTTGGGAGCCGCTCGTGGCGCTCGCCGCCGCCGTGCGGCTGCGCGGTGAGGCGGGGGCTTTCCATGTCGTCTCCGAATCGCGCCTCAAGCGCTGGCACGTCGTCTCCGTGGATGCCGATGGTTTGCCCAGTCCGGCGCGTGAATGCGAGGTGGAGCAGGTGGCGGCCCTGTCCGGGCGCCTTTTGACCACGGTGACGTCGGCCCCGCAGGTCTTGCCGGCGGCGGTGGTCGTGTCCGAAGCCTGGGCCGAACTTCCGAAGGTTTTCACGCAAGCCGGGGTATTGCGACGCGAACCCAAGCCTGAGGCCTTGAACGCGGCCGCCGATTTCGCAACGTGGTCGGGCGAACGCCACCGCGGCACGCCATGACCAGCCCTTTCAACCAGTCGCGCGCCTGGGTCGAGATCGACCTCCCGGCCATCGACCGCAACGTCGGTCGGATCAAGCAGGCCTTGCCGCGGCACGTGCGCTACGTCGCGGTCGTCAAGGCCGACGCCTATGGGCATGGCATGCCGGAGGTGGCGCGCCGTTTGCTGCAGGCCGGCGTGGATGCGTTCGCCGTCGCCAACGTCGCCGAGGCCATCCGGCTCCGCGAAGTCGGCCATGAAGGGGACACGTTGCTGCTCAGCCCAACCTTACCCGATGAAGTGGCGCGGGCGGCGGAGAATGGTTTCGACCTGACCATCAATTCGCTGGAGGAGGCCAAGGTTTTGGCCGCAGGGGGTTCGTCCCATGGCCGCAAGGTGCGCGTGCACGTCAAGGTCGACACGGGGATGGGCCGGGCGGGCGTCTGGCATGAGCGTGCCCGCGAGGTCTTCGCCGAGGTGCTGGCGAGTCCGGGTTTGGAATGGCGCGGTGTCTACACGCACTTCTCGGACGCCGACGCCGATGCGGTCTATACCGCGCAGCAGCGTCGGATCTTCCTCGACCTCCTCGAGGCGATTCCCGCCACCGTCCGGGCCAAGCTGCTCATCCATGCGGACAACAGCGCCGGCTTGGAGAGCTTCTCCGCGGCTTCGCCGTTCAACGCCGTCCGCATCGGTCTCATGCAGTATGGCCTGCCGCCATCGGCGGGTTCGTTCCTGGCCAGCCTGAAGCCCGATCCGGTCTTGTCCTTCCACGCCCGCGTCGTGCTGGTGAAGGACCTGCCGAAGGGGACCGCCATCAGTTATAACCGCACCAAGAGCCTTGCTCGGGATTCTCGGGTGGCCGTCATCGCTGTCGGTTACGGGGACGGTGTCCCGACTGCAGCGAGTAACCGTGGCTCTTTCCTGGTGCGTGGTCAGCGTTGCCCGATTCTCGGACGTGTGACCATGGATCAAACCGTTGTCGACGTCACTGACGTCCCGGAAGCAGCCGTCGGTGACATCGCGACTATCCTTGGCGCACAGGGCACCGACCGGATTACGGTGGCCGAGTTTTGTGCTTGGTCAGATTGCATTCCTTGGGAAGCCCTCTGCACGCTCACCCAGCGGGTCCAGCGCGTCTACCGGACCGACCGGACCTAAGTCCTTAGACCGACTTGGCGGCCGCTGGCTTGGCGCCAGGGGCCGGGGTGGTCGCAGGGGCGGCCTTGGCGTCGGCCTTCTCGGCGACGTTCTTCACGGCTTCCATGAAGCCGGCGTCGGAGGGGCTGCCGTCGAAGACGAGCTTACCCTTGTTGTCGAAGACGAAGACCTTGGGGATGCCGGAGAACTGAATCGGCGTCTTGGTGATGCCGGAGACGATGGAGTATTGAACGCCGGCCTTCTTGGTCACGACCGCGATTTCCTTGGCGGTATGGCCTTGGCACTCGGCACCGATCACGACGAGGGTATCCTTATACTTTTCGGAAAGTTCCTGAAGGTGAGGGAGGCTGGCGATGCAGGGCGGGCACTTGACGCCCCAACCTTCGAGGACCACGGCTTTGCCGGCGAGCTTGCCCATGGTGACCGAGGGACCGCTGATGGACTTGCCCCAAGCGAAGTCGCGGAGAGCATAGGTCTTTTCCTTCTTGTCGGCGGCGAAGGCCGGGAGAACGAGCAGGGCGGCGAGGAGGGTGAGGAGGCGCATGGCTTTATCTGATACGCGCTCGGCGGGTTGGCAAGTCCAACTCGGCCTCTCTAAAGCCTCTTTAAGACAGAAAAGGGCCTTTAAGCGGGGGGATTCATTTCCCGGACGAGGTCACGGATCAGCCCTCCGGCGATCATCAGGGCGATGGCGACGGCCTGCCAGAGGAGCGACTGCAAGGGCATCAAGTCCAGGTGGACGAACCCGCCGCCGGCTTCGAAGGCGATGGCGATGAAAGGTGAAAGCGTCCAGAGGCCGACGCCGATGGACTCGGCGTCCATGGGCGTCTCATGCCTGAGCAGCATGAACAAAACCCAAGCCGCGGTGGGGAGGGCGCACCAATAGCTGTCGGCGTTGAGGAGCCACGGCCACCAGCGGAACACGTAGACGACCGAGGTGACGAGGAAGAGCAGTGAGCAGAAAGCTTTAAGGCCGCGTTCAATGAGGAGCGGAGCCCGCCGCGGCGCGAGGTCGTCGATGTCGAACCCAGTGGTGCTTGCGGGGCTCGGTACCAGTTCCACGCCGGTGCACCAAAGGATGAACTTCAACGGGCGCTGGAAGATGCGGGGCAGCATCGTGATCAATTCGATTCTTTAATCTCCTTTGAGATGTCGCGAAAGATTCCGTAAGCGATCATCGCACCAACGCCGCCGACTTGCCAGATGAGGCAATCGTAGGGTATCAGGTCGAATCGGATGAATCCGATAAGGAGCCAGAGCAAGAAGGAGACGAACGGGGCGAAGGTCCATAATCCCGTACCGATGGCCTCTGCGTCCATCGGTACGGAGCGCCGGAAAAGCATGAAAAGAATCCAGGCGACGGAGGGCAGGGCGCACCAGTACGAGGTTGTTTCGAAGAGGAAATCGAACACCTCAGTGAAGTTGGAGATAGATGCCACGACAAACAACCCAGTGCAGGTTGCCTTGAGCGCGCGTTCGAAGGGTGTCAGTTCCCGTTTATCGACCAATTCGTCTTCACCGAAGCCGCTGGCGCCTTTGGTCGCAGGGCCTTGAAGTCCGACGCACCAAAGCAGGCAGGGAAAAAACCACCGGATGAAGCCGAGAAGCATGGGGGTGGGGGTAATCTGGGCAGCCGGGCCCCGAAGTCAAACCAGCCATACTCAGCCGCTTAGGCCTTGAAGCCGAAGTACTGGCGGGCGTTGCGGTAGCAGACGTCGGCGACGAGGCGTTCGTTCCACTCCGCGCGGTCCGGGATGCGTCCGGATTCGACGTCCTGGCCGACGAGGTCGCACAGGATGCGGCGGAAGTATTCGTGGCGCGGATACGAGAGGAAGGAGCGGGAGTCGGTGATCATGCCGATGAAGCGGCCGAGCAGGCCGAGGTCGGAGAGCATGTTCATCTGGTCGCGCATGCCGCGTTCCTGGTCGAGGAACCACCAGCCCGAGCCGTACTGGATCTTGCCCGGCGTGAGGCCGTCCTGGAACGAGCCGGGGAGGCACGCGAAGAGGGCGGTATCGGCGGGGTTGAGGTTGTAGAGGATGACTTTGCCGAGGGCGTTCTCGCCCGAGAGGGTGCCGAACCAGCGGATGAGGCCGGGGCCTTGGCGGAAGTCGCCGATCGTGTCGCAACCCGCATCGGAACCGAGCCGCTTGAGCAGGCCGAGGTTCGGGTCGCGGACCGCGCCGAGGTGGAGCTGGGTGGCCCAGCCCTTGGCGTGGTTGAGACGGCCGACGTGCAGCATGATGAAGGCCGTGAACTTCTCGGACTCCTCGAGCGTGGCGGCATGGCCGGCGATGGCGCGTTCCCAGATGGCCTTGGCTTCCGCCTCGGTGCAGCTGGCGTCGGGCAGGTAGTCGAGGCCGTGGTCGGTGGCGCGGCAACCGGCGGCGGCGAAATCATCGTGGCGTTGGTTGAGGCCGGCGATCAGGCCGGCGAAGGTGTCGGCGCCCTTGCCCGTGGCAGCGGCGAGGCGCTTGGCCCAGGCTTGCACGCGTTCAGGCTGGCGGACCTTGAGGCAGGCGTCGGGGCGATAGGTCGGGACGACGCGGGTGGCGCAGCCGGACTTCGCGATGGCGTGGTGGAGGTCGAGCGAGTCAGCGGGGTCGTCGGTGGTTCCGACGACTTCGACCTTCATCTTCTTGAGGATACCGCGGGCGGTGAGGTCACCGTGCTGGAGCTGGCGGTTGGCTTCGTCCCAGATCTTCTGCGCGGACTGACCATCGAGGATGTCCGTGATGCCGAAGTGGCGGCGCAGTTCGAGGTGGGTCCAGTGGAAGAGCGGGTTGCGTAGCGTGTGTGGGACCGTCTCGGCCCAAGCCTGGAATTTCTCGCGCGGCGACGATCCCGCGCCGGTGATGATCTCCTCGTTGACGCCGTTGGCCCGCATGGCGCGCCACTTGTAGTGGTCCCCGGCCAGCCAGATGGCGGTCAGGTCCTCGAAGCGACGGTCATCGGCGATGTCCTTCGGGCTCAGGTGACAGTGGTAGTCCACGATCGCCTGGTCTTTCGCCGTGCCGTGGTACAGCTTCTGCGCCGTATCGGTCGAAAGGATGAAGTGGTCGTCCATGAAGGCCATCGTCGAGTAGCTCGGGGGTTAGATGGACATCGCGGCGAAACCGCCGTCGACGACGATTTCGGAGCCGGTGATGAAGCTGCCGGCGTCGGACGCCAAGAGCAGCGAGGCACCGATGAGTTCCTTGGCTTCGCCGAAGCGTGCCATCGGGGTCTTGCCGAGGATCGAGGCCACGCGCTCGGGCGTGAGGACCTTGCGGTTCTGTTCGGCCGGGAAGAAGCCGGGGACGAGCGTGTTCACGCGGACGCCCTTCGGCGCCCATTCGCGGGCGAGGTTCTTGGAGAGGTTGTGCACGGCCGCCTTGGAGGCCGAGTAGGTGAAGACGCGCGAGAGCGGCAGGATGGCCGATTCGGAGCCGAGGTTGATGATCGAGCCGGCGCCGGCCTTGACCATGACTTCGCCGAAGACCTGGCAACCGAAGACCACGCCCTTGATGTTCACGGTCAGGATGCGGTCGAGTTGGGCTTCGTCGATTTCGAGGAAGGGCGTCGGGGAGTTGACGCCCGCACCGTTCACGAGGATGTCGACCTTGCCGTGCTGGGCCAGGATCTCATCGCGCAGGCGGATGAGGTCGGCCTTGTTGGTGGCTTCGCCGACCTTGAATTCACCGGAGCCGCCGGCGGCCTTGATCTTGGCGAGGCGGGCCTCGGCCTTGACGGGGTCGCGACCGACGAGGATCACGTGCGCACCGGCGCCGGCGAAACCTTCGGCCATGGCGCCGCAGAGTTCACCGGTGCCGCCGATGACGACGGCGGTGCGGCCTTGGAGGGAGAAGAGGGAGGACATGGTGACGAAGGTCTTAGGGGATGGGAAGATGGGGGACCGGAAGGTGGGCGGGGGATGGGCGGGGTCGGATTAGCGGACGACGCGGGCGCCACCACCGGAGAGCTGCTTCTCGACTTCCTTGCGGGTGACCATCGAGGTGTCGCCCGGGGTCGTGGAGGCCAAGGCGCCGTGGGCAGCACCGTAGTTCACGGCCTTCTGGGCGTCGTTGTGTTCGAGGAAGCCGAAGACCAGGCCGGAAGCGAAGCTGTCGCCGCCGCCGACG
>DBCN01000161.1:360-3139 GCA_002293065.1 Opitutia bacterium UBA957 | reverse complement strand
GCAACTGGCGCTTCCGGGTGCCTGACGGGGAAGTCATCCGCTTCGATGACCGCTTGCAGGGACCGCAGGCCTTCGTCGCCGGCAAGGACTTCGGCGACTTCCTCGTGTGGCGCAAGGATGGCTTCCCGGCCTATGAACTCGCGGTCGTCGCCGACGACCACGCGATGGGCATCACCGAAGTCGTGCGTGGTGCGGACCTTCTCCTTTCGACCGCTCGCCAGATCCTGCTCTACCGCGCCCTCGGCTGGCCCGAGCCACATTGGGCGCATGCCCCTCTGGTGGTGGACGCGCAAGGACGCCGCTTGGCCAAGCGCACGGCAGGCCTCTCCATCCGCGACCTACGGGCGCAGGGCCGGACTCCGCAGGAAATCCTGCAGGCACCGGTCGCCAGCCTACTGTCCTGAGTATGCATTTGTTCACCTTACCGCGGCTATTAATCTGGGCCCTCACCTTCCCCGGCGTGATGGTGCGTATTCACCTCAAAGCCTGGCTCTGCCGACTCACCGGACTCACCGTGACCAAGGTCGTCCTCTTCCAATACGAGGAGGACCGACCTGGCTACGTCGAGCATGACGGCTACCGCAACATCCCGCAGCAGATGCTGGCGCAAACCGGCTCCGGGATTGCCTGCGGCCTGCTCTGCTGCGCGCTCTCTGCGGTTGGCCCCCTCCTCGACGCGCGGCTTGGCGGAGGCTCGTTCTTGCTCAACGCCCCTTTGAACTGGCTAAGCATCAGCATCGGTACGTACATCTGGCTCTTGCCGGATGAGCACTTCCCTCGGCAAGCGATTAAGGACGACCAAAGCATGGGCTTCCTCGATAAAGCCATCTGCCGCCTCTTCGGCGAAATCCAATTCGTCGGTTCTGCCCTCAACGGCGGGTTCATCTTCGACCTGCTATGCGCCCTGTGCCTCTGCGGCTTCACGCGCGAACTCGTCTGCACGGCAGGTTGGCACCTCTGAGCAGCCTACGCCTAAACGCCTAGGCGCGGTAAACAAAAACGCCGGAGGTAAGCCTCCGGCGTCTTGGTCACTCAGGAGGGCAATTAGGCGCCCTTGTCGGTCTTCTTGGCTTCGGCGGCCGGCTTGGCGGCGGGAGCCGTCGCGGCACCCGTAGCGATACGTTCGCGCATGGACTTGAGCGCAGCGCCGTTAGCACCGCCGTCGACGGCGATGGCTTCATCCATATACTTCAAAGCGCGTTCCTTATTGGCCGGGTCGATCTTCTGGGAAGCGGAGGCCTTGTTGAGCGCAGCCATCAGCTTGCTGCCACCGGAGACTTCGTCGATGGCCTTGCAGGCGGCGTCAAAATCCTTGGCGTCGACCGCGGCCTTGATCTTCGCGTTGGCGGCCGAGCGAGCGGCGAGGGCCTTGGCGCGGTTCTCATCGGCCTTCTTTTCTTCGTCAACCAGCGCGGCCTTGCCTTCAGGCGTGTTCTTGAAGGAGGCCAACTTATCGAGGTACTGACGAGGGGTCCAACCACCGAAACCAACCGTACGACCGAAAACGTCGCCCGTCTTGGCATCGATCAGGAGGACCGTCGGGTAGCCCGTGATGGCGTACTTCTTCTGAAGCGCGGAGTTCTGGGCCTTCACCTCAGCGGTCAGCTGCTTGGTGCGCGGGAAGTCGAGTTCGACGAGCACGTACTTGCCGGCGGCTTCCTTGGCGAATTCTTCGGTCGAGAAGACATTCTTGTGGAGCGCCTTGCAGGGCGGGCACCAGTCGCTGCCGGTGAAGTCGAGCAGCATGGGCTTACCTTCTTTGATCGCGACCTTCTTGGCTTCTTCGAAGTTCGTGAGCCAAGCGGCGTCGGCGAAGGCGGTGGACAGCGCCCCCAGCAAGACGAGGCTGGAAGCAAGGAGGGACTTGAGGGTCATGGGGGGTTTGGGGTGTGTCAGAAACTACCCAGAAACAAAAAGACGCCGCAAGCCTAGGCCGCGGCGTCTTCAAATAAACCTCGAAAAGGGCTGATTAAGCGCCCTTGTCGGCCTTCTTGGCCTCGGTGGCTGGCTTGACCGGGACGGGCTGGCTCAAGTTGGTGCCTGCGGCCATGCGGTCGCGCATCTGCTTGATGCTCGCCTGCATCTTCTCGTCGCCCGCGGATTCGGCGACGGCTTGGTCGGCCCACTTGAGGGCGCGCTCCTTGTTGGCCGGATCGATGCGCTGGGACATCAGGGCCTTGTTGATCGAAGCCACGGCCTTGCGCGAACCCTGCGCGTCGGCGAAGTCTTCGTCGAGCAGCTTACAGACGGCGTCGAAATCCTTGGCCTCGATGGCGGCGCGAACCTTCGCACCTTGGGCGGCACGCTTGGCGCTGGCCTCGCTGGCCTTCTTGGATTCGGCCACGAGGGCCGCCCGACCTTCGGCGGTATTCTTGAAAGCGGAGAGCTTCTCGATGTAGGCCTTCGGACCGGTGCCCGGACCGTAGCCACTCTGGCGACCGTAGGCCTCACCCGACTTGGCGTCGATCAGGAGCACGGTCGGGAAACCCGAGACGCCGAACTTGGTCTGGGTGGCCTTGTTCTTGGCCTTCTCTTCGGCGGGCTGCGGCTTCTTGCTCGGGAAGTCGAGTTCCACGAGGACGTAGTTCTTGGCGAAGGCCTCGAACTCCGGCTTGTCGAAGACTTCGGCGTGGAGCTTGATGCAATAGCCGCACCAATCGCTGCCGGTGAAATCGACCAGGAGCGGCTTGTTCTCCTTCACGGCCACGGCCTTGGCCTCGTCGAGGTCGGTATACCACTTGGGTGCCGCGAGGGCCGGGAGTGCGGCGATCATCAGGGC
>DBCN01000161.1:0-287 GCA_002293065.1 Opitutia bacterium UBA957 | reverse complement strand
CCGGCCTGCTGGTCACGGACCTGCACGACGCGTTCGCGGAGGCCCTTGAGCTCGGTGGCGAAGTCGGACTTCGAGTCGGTCGCCAAGACCGCGTCGATGAGCTTGATGACGGCCTCATGGTCGCCGGGCTTGGTCGCCATGGTGATGCCCATGCGGGCGTTGAAGTTCATGCGCGTCGCGGCTTCGCCGGTGACGCCCTTCTCCTTGATGAACTTGGCCAGGGCCGCTTCGGCGCCGGCGACGTCCTTCTTTTCGATGAACGGACCGATGACGCCATCGAGGGCTTC
>DBCN01000117.1 GCA_002293065.1 Opitutia bacterium UBA957 | reverse complement strand
GGGGGCGGGGTGTCCGCGGCCTTGAGCCCACGGAAAATATCCTGGGCGTTGTTGTCCTTCAGGTAATCTTCCTTGCCGACCAACGTGAGCTCGTCGATGTCGAGGTCGAGCGAGTGCACGATGCGCCGACCTGTGCCGATGAACGTGGCCGGATCGAGGTCGAGCCGCAGCCGCTTGCCCTTCAGGAAGCGCGCGTCGGTCCAGCGACTCGGGTTGGTGACCGTGAAGTCCGTGAAGCTGACCCGGCCGACGAACAAATTGGTCTCATTGCTTTCGACGGCGAGGTGGGCACCGGACTTGGAGGATAACGTCGAATCAAGGAGGCTCGGGGCAAAGCGGCCGACCGACCAGACCGCCAAGGCCGCCGCCAAGACGATGAAAAGGATGACCCCGCCCAAAAGGCTGAGAACCCGACGGGAGACATTCCCTGGGCGGGCGATGGAACGGGCACTCGGCATGGGCTGCGTATGAAAAATCAGCAATAGGTGTGCCATCCCGAAGGGTCAACGGCAGAGCCAAATAAGCCTGTTTTCGATGTTTTAGGGGGGTGGCGTAAAAACAAAGAACCCGCCAGCGTGGGCGGGCGGGTCCTTCTGTCACGGGGCTGTCTCGCCCCGACTAATTACTGGGCAGCGGCTGCGAGGACACCACAAGCCACTTCATCACCAGCGGCCAGCTTCGGCGCCTTTTCCTGATTGGGGATGATGTTGGCGATGATCTCGTTCTTGTCGCTGACCTTCACGACTTCGACGAGGAGAGCCTTGCCGTCCTTGACCAGCTGGAGGCGGGCCTTGACGTCGGGCTTATCGGAGCGGAGGAGGGAAATGAGGCCGGAACCTTCGCGGACTTCGAGCACGCGGGCCTTATTGGCGTCCTTCGGGGCTTCGACGACAGCGGCCACGGCAGCCTTCGGGGCTTCGGCCGGAGCATCCTTCTCCCAAGAGAACTTGGCGCCAGGGGCAGCCGCTTCGACGGGCTTACCGTTGACGTCGCTGACGCCCGAGGAGGCTTGCGAAGCGGTGGACCATGGGCTCTTGGAGCCTTCACAGGCAACGAGCAGGACGGAAGCGGAGAGGATAAGCAGAGAGCGCTGCATGGCAGTAGGGTAGGTCGGGAAGGGTCATTTCGGGGACCAAACGAGTCAACCCCTTAATGCTTGCGGAGGGGCAGTCCGTGGGCTTCCTCAAGGGCCTAATGAGTCAGGAAGCCCTTAAATTGATGATTGGGATGCCCAAAGGGAGCCTTGAAGAGGCCACCCTCCAGCTTTTTGCCCGTGCCGGCTTTCCGGTCGCCAAGAGCAGCCGCTCCTACCGCCCCTCTTTTGACGACCCAACCCTCGACGGCCGTTTCATCCGCGCCCAGGAGGTCGCCCGCTACGTCGAACATGGCTTCTTTGACTGCGGCCTGACCGGCCAGGACTGGGTCCAAGAGAACGCCGCGGACGTCGTGCAGGTCTGCGAGCTGATCTACAGCCGCGCTTCCGCCCAAAAATCCCGCTGGGTCCTCTGCGTGCCCGAGGCGTCCCCGGTCCAAACGGCCAAGGACCTCGCAGGCAAGCGCGTCGCCACGGAACTCGTCGAAACGACGCGCCGCTGGTTCAAGGCGCAGGGCGTCGATTGCGACGTCGAATTCTCCTGGGGCGCCACCGAAGTGAAGGTCCCCGAGCTCGCCGATGCGATCGTCGACATCACCGAGACCGGCTCCTCCATCAAGGCCAACAAGCTGCGCATCGTCGCCCAGCTCATGGAAACGACGACGGTGCTCGTCGCCAACAAGGCCGCGTGGGCGAATCCCGCCAAGCGCGCGAAGATCGAGCAGATCGTGTTGATGCTCCAAGGCGCCCTCGCCGCGCAGCACATGGTCGGCCTCAAGTTCAACCTGCCGAAGGCGAAGCTCGACCAGGTCGCCGCCGCCCTGCCCGCCTTGCGCAATCCGACGGTCGCGCCGCTCAGCAATCCCGAGTGGATCGCGGTCGAAACGATCATCGACGCCCGCCAGGCGCGCGAATTCATCCCGACGCTCAAGGCCGCCGGGGCCGAAGGCATCGTGGAATACCCGATCAACAAACTCGTCTATTAAAGCGCCATGGCTGACTCCGTCCGCGTCGGTCTGATCCAACTCACCGCCGAAGACACGCCGGCGGCGAATGTCCGCAAGACGATCCCGCGCATCGAAGAAGCCGCGGCGAAGGGCGCGAAGATCATCGGCCTGCAGGAGATGTTCACGACGAAGTATTTCTGCATCACGCAGGACCCGCGGAACTTCGACCTCGCCGAGCCCATCGAAACGGGCCCGTCGGTGACCGAACTCGCGCAGGTCGCGAAGCGCCTCGGCGTCGTCATCGTCGCCCCGCTCTTCGAAGCGCGCGGCAGCGAGGTCTACCACAACACCGCCGCCGTCATCGACGCCGACGGCAGCGTCCTCGGCAAGTACCGGAAGATGCACATCCCGCAGGACCCGGGCTTCGAGGAGAAATTCTACTTCACGCCGGGCGACCTGGGTTTCCGGAGTTGGCAGACCGCCCACGGCAAGATCGGCGTGCTCATCTGCTGGGACCAATGGTACCCCGAAGCCGCGCGGCTCACCGCCCTCGCCGGCGCCGACATCCTCTTCTACCCGACCGCCATCGGTTGGCTCCCCGAAGAAAAGGCCGCCTTCGGTCGCGCGCAGCATAACGCGTGGGAAACCGTCCAGCGCGGCCATGGCGTCGCCAATGGCTGCTACATCGCCGCCACCAACCGCGTCGGCACCGAAGGCCGCACCCAGTTCTGGGGCCAGAGCTTCGTCTCGGATCCCTACGGCGAAATCGTCGCCCGCGCCTCCAGCGACCGGGAAGAAGTCCTCGTCGCCGACTGCGACTTGGCCAAGCAACGCGAGTTCCGCCGCATCTGGCCCTTCTTCCGCGACCGCCGCATCGACGCCTACGGCGACCTGACGCGCCGCCTGCGCGACTGACCTTTCGCATGTCCACGCCTCGCTCCCTTGGTTTCCGCATGCCTGCGGAATGGGAACCCCAGTCCGCCACGTGGCTGTCGTGGCCCTCGAACACCGCGCTGTGGCCCGGCCACTACGACCTCATCCCAGCCAAGTTCGCGGAGTTCGCCGCCGCCATCGCGGAATTCCAGCCGGTCAAGATCAACGCCGCGGGCAAACTCCGCGCCGAAGCCGAGCACGCCCTCAAGGCGGCCAAGGCCGACCTGTCGGTCATCGAACTGACGGACATCGCCACGGATGACGTCTGGTGCCGCGACCATGGACCGATCTTCGTGAAGAACGATGCGACCCGGGAACTCGCGTTGACCGATTGGGAATTCCACGGCTGGGGCGGGAAGTTCGAAGCCTCGCTCGACAACCAGGTGCCCGGCAAGGTCGCCGCGCGGCTCGGCCTGAAGAAATTCAGCTATCCCTTTGAACTCGAAGGTGGCGGCATCGAAGTCTCCGGCGACGGCCTCCTGCTCACGACCGAAGCCGTCCAGAACAACCCGAACCGCGCCGAAGGCCGCGACGATGCCGCGTTCCACGCCGCCATCCGCGACGGCCTCGCCATCGACGAACTCCTCTGGATCGGCGAAGGCCTCGCCAACGACGACACCGATGGGCACATCGACAACCTCGCGCGCTTCATCGCCCCACGCACGATCCTCGCGGTGGCCGAAGCCAACAAAGCCTCGCCGAACTACGCTCCGCTCCAGGAAAACCTGAAGCGCCTGCGCGAGATGCGCCCGCGCCAGCAGCGCCTCGACGTCATCGAGCTCCCGATGCCCGAGCCCATCCGCTTGGCCGGCCGCGACCTCCCGCCGAGCCACGCCAACTTCCTCATCGTCAACGATGGCGTCCTGGTGCCCTTGTACGGCCAAGACTCCGACCAGCTGGCCCTTGGCATCATCGCGGACTGCTTCCCTGGGCGGAAGATCGTGGGCATCGACTGCCGCTTGCTGCTGATCGAAGGCGGCGCCCTGCACTGCCTCAGCCAGCAGCAGCCCGCGTAAGAGGGCTGAGTTCAGAGGATGGAACCGGCGCCGAGGGGTGACTCCGTCCTCGTGCGCTGAGGTCTCCGCAATCTGCAATCCGCGCTCTCCCTGGCTTCCCCCTCACTTCTTCGGCTGAATCTTCGCGGCGCAGCCGCAATCGCCGGCGCAGCCACCTTCCTTGCGGCGCCGCGCCGCGGCGAGCCAACGACGCAACAACCAACCGGCGGCGACGCCGACAATCGCACCAATGAGGACGGCGTCGAAGTTCATGCGAGTCGGCTGACGCCTTGATAGACCGCCACGGCCATGAGCCAGGCGAGGGCCGTCATGTAGAAGAAGGAAATCGCGGCCCACTTCCAGCCGCCCGTTTCTTGGGCCAGGGTCGCGACGGTGGGACCGCACTGCGAGCAGAGCGCGAAGAAGACCATGAGTGCGAGGATGGCCGCCAAGGAGAAGATCGGCGTGCCGATGCGCGGGCCTTCGGTCCACTTGGCGTCACGCATCACCTGTTGAAGGTGCTTGCTATCGGCTTCAGCACCTTCGCCCACGGAATAGGTGACGCCCAGTGTCGAGACGATGACCTCGCGGGCGGGGAAGCTCGCCAGCACGCCGACGGTGATTTTCCAGTCGAAGCCGCAGGGATCGAAGATGGGCTGCACCGCCTTGCCGAAGCGACCCATCCAAGACTGCTCGACGTAGGCGGACTGGACTTGCGCGTCGACGACCTCGGTGGCCGCGCCTGGGGAGGCCGCACGGATGCGCTGCTCGACCGCGGGATCGCGCGGGAAATAGGACAACGCCCAGACGATGATGGTGATGGCGAAGATCACCGTGCCGGCCCGGGAGACGAACTCGGCGGCGTTCTGCCACATGCGCCAAAGCACGTCGCGGGGCTTGGGCATCTGGTAACGCGGCAGCTCCAGCACGAACGGCTGCGGCTTCACCTTGAGCACGAAGCGGGTCAGCACGAACGCGGTCGGCACGGCGAAGAGCAGCCCGACGCAGTGCATGCCGACCATGACCACGGACTCCCAGCCCGGCCCATAGAGTGGTCCAATGAAAGCCGCGCACATCAGCGCGTAGACCGGGAAGCGCGCCGAACAGCTCATGAAGGGTACCGCGAACGCCGTGGCCAAGCGGGCCTTGGGGTCTTCGATGGTGCGGGTGGAGAGGAGGCCGGGAATCGCGCACGCGAAGCCGGAAAGCAAAGGCACGAAACTCTTGCCGTTGAGCCCGCACCAACTGAACAAACGATCCATGATGAACGCCGCGCGCGCCATGTAGCCGCTATCCTCCAGGATGCCGACGAACAGGAAAAGGATGAGGATCTGCGGCAGGAAGGCGAGGAAGGCCCCGACCCCGCCGATCATGCCATCCGTGACCAAGCTTTGGACCATCGGCAGGCCGGCGAGGGTGGGCGCCACCACCGACTTGAGCCAATCGACGCCGCCGGAGATCCACTCCATCGGGAATTTGGCCAACCAGAAAACCGCGGCGAACATCCCCAACATGATGCCCGCGAAAACGATGGGCCCGAAGACGCGGTGCAGCAGGACCCGATCGACGGCGGCACTGCCACCCGTCCGGTTGCCGCCGCCTTGCACGACCCCTTCCAGCAATCTGCGGAGGCGCTCGTAGTGGATCAGCGGTTCCGCGGCCAATGGGTTGTAACCGGCGCGGCGAACCTTGTCGCGGGCGGCGCGGATGACGGCCTCGCGGCGAGGCGCGTCCCAGCCGAGGCGTTGTCCGACCGAAGTCGTGGAATCAAAAAGGAGCCGCTCCACGTCGGCCCGGCCAGGCGCGCGGCCGATATCGGCGGCCACGCCGGCCGCCACATCCGCCAAAGCTTCTTCGACCAAGGGGGGCCATTCCACCGCCGGCATCCGCACGCGCGTCCGGAGGGCTTCGCCGATGGCGCGACGGACCGCGGCGATGCCTTCGCCTTTCCAGGCGGAGGTGAGCACGACGGGAACGCCCCCCAAACGCCGCGACAGGAGGTCGGCGTCGATCTTCACGCCTTGCTCGGCGGCCACATCGGCTTGGTTCAACACGAGCACGACGGGCAGGTCCAACTCGGAGAGCTGGGAGGCGAGGAAGAGGTTGCGGAGGAGGTTCGTCGCGTCGATGACCACGACCACGGCATCGGGGCGGCGGTCATCGGCAAGGTGACCGGAGAGCGCGTCGATGACGACCTGCTCATCGGGTGACGAAGCGGAAAGGGAATAGAGCCCCGGGAGATCGACGAGTTCGACCTTCGTGCCATCGCCGCAATCGCACTGGCCGGACTTACGGGCGACGGTGACGCCGGGATAGTTGCCGACGCGCTGGCGCAGGCCGGTCAGGGCGTTGAACAGCGTCGACTTCCCGGTGTTCGGGTTGCCGACCAAGGCAACCGTCCGGCCTGGTTCGGCGGCGCTCATGCTGGGGGGCGGGGGCGCTGGATGGGACAATCCGCAGCCACGTCGATGAGGATGTTCTGGGCCTCGGTCAGGCGGAGGCTCACGACCTGCCCCGCGAATTCGATGGCCAAGGGGTCGCCCAAGGGAGCCTTGCGGACCAACTTCAGCACCATCCCCGGGAGCAGCCCGAGCGCCATGAGACGCTGATCCACCGACCGCTCAGGATTGAGGGACGCCAATTTGCCGTATTGGCCGGGCAGCAATTGAGACAGCGGAGTCACGCTTATTGAGAATGATTCTCAAGAAGTTAGCGGACAGGGGGGCTTTGTCAACGCCTGCCTAGGGGCTGCGGGCAAATGCGTTGCCTGCTTTGGCGGGGTTTGCCTGTCTCTTATCAACCCTGCCCCCATGAAAACTCCCCTTCCCGTCCCGGATTCGACTCCCCACGTCCCGGAGGAGATGCACACCGGCGGGATTGGCGGGCACCCCAAGGGCTTGAGCAACCTCTTCTTCGCCGAACTCTGGGAGCGCTTCTCCTACTACGGGATGCGCGCGCTCTTGATGCTCTTCATGATCGCCCCGATGGCCGCCGGTGGCCTGGGCTTCACGCAGCAGCAAGCGTCCTCGGTCTACGGCAACTACGTCATGGCGAGCTACATGCTCTGCATCCTGGGCGGCTTCATCGCGGACAACTTCATCGGCGCCCGCCGCGCGGTCCTCATCGGGGGCTTCGTCATCACCGCCGGACACTACACCCTCGTCCTCGATTCCGTAGCGGCCTTTTACGTCGGCCTCATCCTCATCGCCGTGGGGACGGGCTTGCTCAAACCGAGCATCAGCACGCTCGTCGGCGGACTCTACGCCCGTGGCGACGCGCGGCGCGATGCGGGTTTCTCGCTCTTCTACATGGGCATCAACATCGGAGCGTTCGCCGCGCCCTTGGTGACCGGCTACTTGGCCCAAGACGCGGGCTTCAAGGCAGTCCTCACGGGCTGGGGCTTTGATCCAGCCCACTCCTGGCACTGGGGCTTTGGCGCGGCCGGCGTCGGCATGACGCTGGGCATGTGGGTCTATGTGCGCCGTCTCAGCTGGGTCAGCCATGTCGGCGACGCGCCCGCCGCGCACCATCCGCGCCCGTGGGAACGTCTGGCGCTCGTCACGCTCGGCTCCATCGCCCTGCTTTACCTCATGATGAAGTCCGACGAATACGTCTGGCTGGCCTACACCATCTACTCGTTGCCGATCCTCGTGGTGCTCTATTTCGGCGTCTTCCGCAAGGACGACGACAGCAAGCGCATCGCCGCCATCGGCGTCTTCTTCATCGCCGCGGTCCTGTTCTGGGCGGTCTTCGAACAGGCGGGCACGACCCTGACGCTGTTCGCGGATGAACTCACGCGCACCGAACTCCTCGGCCGACCCTTCCCCTCGTCGTGGTTCCAGTCCGTCAACGCGCTGTTCGTGATCGTGCTCGCGCCGATCTTCGCGTGGCTCTGGGTGGCGCTGGGGACCCGCCAGCCTTCGGTCGCGCTGAAGTTCGTCTTCGGGCTGATCTTCCTGGGCCTCTCCTTCGCGCTCATGGTGCCGGCCGCCCAAGGCATCGTCGCGGGCAAGGTGAGTCCCTGGTGGCTGATCGGCGTCTACTTCCTGCAGACGCTGGGGGAAATGTGCCTCAGCCCGGTCGGTCTAAGCACGATGAGCAAGCTGGCGCCGGCGCGCCTGACCGGCCTCGTCCTCGGCGTCTGGTTCCTCGCGACGGCCTTGGGCAACAAGCTCTCCGGCACCTTGGCCGCGGATTTCTCGTCGAAGGATCCCGCCGCCCTGGCGAGCTTCTTCAGCAACCAAGCCATCGTCGTCGGCCTCATGGCCGTCGTCCTGCTCGCGCTCGTGCCGTGGGTGCGTCACTTGATGGGCAAGGAGCACCATTAAGCCGTGGCGGCGGAACCATTCATCGAGGAACCACCGAGCCCCGCCCGGCTCTGGGCCTCGGTGGCGATGCTCGCCGTCGGCGTCGCGGTGCTCATCGCGGTCGCGGCCTACGTCTGGCCGATGCTGGGCGAAGGCTTCTTCGTCCACGCCCCCGCCACGGCCACCGTGCAAGGCCGCGACGTGCGCATCGTCCGCAACGAAGACGGCACGCGCCGGGAAACCATCTACCTCGTCACCTGGACCGACGATCGCGGCCGGGCGCAGAAGGGCGAGCTCCAGACCTTCTGGCGGTCGTTCGCGCCGGGCGCGGAGCTTCCGGTGCGCTACGCGCTGCAGCCGGACGGTGCGGCGGCGGAAGTTTGGCCCGCCGATCCCGACCTCATCTGGATCGG
>DBCN01000050.1 GCA_002293065.1 Opitutia bacterium UBA957 | reverse complement strand
GGAGGCGCCTCCGCCGCCACCCGTGCCCGCCGCATGAACGAGCAGGCCCGCATCATCATGCTCGAGAAGGACGCTTATGTGTCTTTCGCGAACTGCGGACTCCCCTACCACCTCGGGGGCGTCATCCAAGATCGCGCCAAGCTCCTGGTGGCCAAGCCGGAGATGTTCAAGAAACGCTTCAACATCGAGGTACGGGTGCGCCATGAAGCCCTCGCCATCGACCGGACGACCAAGACGGTCCGGATCCGCGACCATCAGGCCGGCACCGAGTACACGGAGTCCTACGACAAGCTGATCCTCGCCCCTGGCGCCGCCCCACTCCTCCCCGATGTCCCCGGCGTGCGCGCCCCTGGCGTCCATACGCTCCGCAACATCGAGGACATGGATCGCATCCTCTCCCAGCTGCCTTCCGTCCAGAAGGTCGCGGTGGTCGGCGCTGGCTTCATCGGCTTGGAAGTCGCCGAACAACTCAAGGAACGCGGCCTGTCGGTGACCCTCATCGAACGTGGCGGGCAAGTCCTTCCGCCGCTCGACGCGGAGATGGCCGAACCGCTTCGCCGCGAACTGCTCCGCCACGGGGTGGAACTCATCTCGGGGACCGGTTTCACCGCGATCCGTGAAACCAACGGCAAGGCCAGCGGAGTCGTCCTCGAGGATGGCCGCGTAGTCGCCGCCGACCTCATCGTGCTCGGACTCGGCGTGCGCCCCTACAACCAATTGGCGGTCAACGCCGGCCTCGCGGTGGGACCGACCGGGGGTATCCTGACCGACGAGTACCAGCGGACCGCTGACTTGGACATCTATGCCGTCGGGGATGCCGCGGAATACCGGCTGGGAACGACGGGCCTGCGGGGTCGCGTACCGCTCGCCGGGATTGCCAATCGCACGGGACGTCTGGTGGGCGAGCATGCCGCCACGGACCAGTCGGCGACGGCTCCGGCCGCTTGGGGCACCGCGATCATCAAGGTCTTCGGTCTCGGCGCTGGGATCGCGGGAGACTCGCTGAAGTCCGCCTTGAAACGCGGCATCCACGCGCGGGCGGTGCACATCACCGCCAATCACCACGCCGGCTACTACCCGGGTGCCAAGTCCTTCACGCTTAAACTCGTCTATGAAGCGGGCACGGGCCGGATTCTTGGGGCGCAAGCCGTCGGGGCCGCGGGCATCGACAAGCGACTCGATGTGGTGGCTTCATTCCTGCACTTCGGCGGCACCGTCCGCGACCTCGCCCAAGTCGACCTCGCCTACGCACCGCCCTTCGGCTCCGCCAAGGATCCGCTCCACATGGCGGCCTTCGCTGCGATCAACGACCTCGAAGGCTCCGCCCCGTTGCTCGCACCCGACATCGACCTATCCGGCTACCAAGTCGTTGACCTGCGCGACGCCGACGAGTGCGCCGAACTCAAGCTCATCGGTGCCGAGCATGCGCGCAACATTCCGCTCAACACCCTCCGCGAGCGCCTCGGAGAACTCGATAAGTCCAAGCCGACCGCCGTCGCCTGCCACAGCGGACTCCGCGCGCACATCGGTACGCGCATCCTCCGGCAGCATGGATTCGATGCCCACAACATCTCGGGCGCAACCTACGTCCGGGACCTTGCGTTGAATCGAAACTTCACGGCCGCCGCCGCGGCCACTTGCGGTGCGACCAAGCCATGCGGGGCGCCCGCCATCGCGACCGATCGCCATGACGAGTTGCACCCGCTCAACGTGATGGCCGAAGCCAGCACCGGAGCCTTGCTGCTCGATGTCCGTTCGCCGGCGGAATTCCGCTCGGGACGGGTCCAAGGGGCCGTGAACCTGCCCTTGGAAAGCGTCAATGCGACGACCGTGCATGCCCTGCTCCAAGGCCGCGAACAGGCGACCGTGTTGTTGCTTTGCGCCTCCGGCGGCCGCGCGCGGACCGCGGCGCAGCGTCTCGCCGCCAGCGGCCTGAAGACCCTCGTCGTCCAAGGCGGTACGAATTCCTGCGCCCAAGCCGGACTCCCCATGGATAAGGACGCCGGCGGCATGATCTCGGTGGAACGTCAGGTCCGCATCGCCGCGGGTTTGATGGTCGCCACCGGTGTGGTCCTCGGCACTTGGGTGCACCCAGGCTTCTACGGCCTCAGCGGCTTCATCGGCGCAGGCCTCGTCTTCGCCGGAGTCACTGACTGGTGCGGCATGGGACTCCTCCTCGCCCGCGCCCCCTGGAATAAGTGATGTTGATAGACGATGGGAATAGGGGATAGGAGGGTTAGGGGATGGGTAATTAATTTTATCCCCTTCATCTATCCCCCATCCCCTATCCCCTATCCCCTCTCCGCTATCCCCCATCGTCCACCTACTTCGCCTTACCCAGCTCTTCGCCGCGGGCTTTGGCGGCGAGGAGGGCGGAAGCCACGACCTGACGGAAGTCCGCAGCGCCTAAGGCGTCGAGTCCGGCCTTGGTCGTGCCGCCCGGCGAGGTGACTTGGTTACGCAGGTTCTCCGGCGTCTCACCGGTGGCGGCCAACAAGGCCAGCGAACCGCTGAAAGTTTGGCGGACCAACACCTTGGCTTGCTCGGGCGTGAAGCCCAAGCCGACCGCGGCCTGCTCATAAGCGGCGACGTATTCGAAGAAGAAGCCCGGGCCACTGCCGGAGACGGCCGTAACGGCGTCGAACATGGACTCAGGGACTTCCACGGTGGCCCCGAGGCCGGAGAGGATCGCAGAGACGATCGCGGCGTCGGGCTGGCTCAGCGGCTGGGCCGAACAGAGCGCCGTGATCCCCTGCCCCACCGCACCCGGCGTGTTGGGCATGGCACGGGCGATGGCCCGGGCGCCCGCGAAGAAGCCCGCGAGGCGTTCGCAGCGGGTGCCGGCGAGGACCGAGACGACGAGTTTACCGGCGGCTGGCGGACCGAAAGAAGGGTCAAGCGTGAGGAAGACCTGCGGCTTGCAGGCCACCACGACGGCATCCGCGCCTTGCATGAGGTCGGCGGCGGAGGTCGCGAGGCGTACGCCGGTCTCCTGGGAAAGTTTCTGGGCGCTGACGCCAGCACCCCCGAGGATGGCGATGTCCGCGGGACGGCATGCCCCCGAGCGGAGCAAGCCACGCACCATGGCGCCTGCCATGCGACCAGCTCCGATGAAGGCGAGCTTAGGCATGATCAGAGGGTGCGGATCGCGGCGTCGAGGACCGCGCAGGCTTGGTCGATGTCCTTGCCTTCATGGGCGGTGGACAAGAACGCCGTCTCGTAAGGCGACGGGGCGAGGTAGACGCCGTGGTCGAGCGCGTAGCGGAAGACCTTGCGGTAGAGATCGCCGTTCGAGGCGATGGCTTGGTCGTAGTTGCGCACCTTCTCCGCATTGAAGAACAACGAAAACATCGAGCCCACCTGCGGAACCTGCAACGGGATGCCCTTGGCCTTGGCGGCGGTGAGCAGCGTATCGCGGACGCGCTGACCCAGGACCTCGAGGCGAGGATACGGGTTCTCGCGCTGAAGTTTGCGGACAGAGGCGAGGCCCGCGGCCATGGCGAGCGGATTGCCCGACAGCGTGCCCGCCTGATAAACGGGGCCCAACGGCGCGAGCTTGTCCATGATCTCGGCCTTACCGCCGAAGGCGCCGACCGGCAGACCCCCGCCGATGATCTTACCCATGCAGACGAGGTCGGGTACGACGGTGTGCAGGCCCTGCGTACCCGCGAGGGACAAGCGGAAACCCGTCATCACTTCATCGAAGATGAGCACCGTACCGTGCTTCGTGCAGAGTTCACGGAGACCCGCCAAGAAACCAGCGTCCGGCAGGATCAAACCCACGTTGGCCGGGAACGGCTCGACGATGAGACCAGCAACTTGACCCGCATTGGCCTCGAAGAGCGCGGC
>DBCN01000100.1 GCA_002293065.1 Opitutia bacterium UBA957 | reverse complement strand
GTTGGCCTGCATCGAGGTAGGGTTGGCACTGCGTGCCAACCTAGCTGCATCTGTTTAACAGGGGACACGTGGGCATGGTGACAAGAGTTCGCGCGGCTCTACCGCACCCACTTTCCGGTCCCCCGTTTCGCCCCCTTTTCACTCTGCCTCGGGTAGGGTTGGCACTGCGTGCCAACCTAGCCTGCCTTTACCTCGATCCGATGCCTCTATGTATCGAGGTAGGGTTGGCACTGCGTGCCAACCTAGCTGGCTTTAATTCGCTGCAACTAGGTCAGCACGCAGTGCTGACCCTACCTCGAGGCAGATGGGGCTGACCCTACCTCGCGAAGACATGGACGCGACGCAGGCGCGCCCCGACCTGTTGTGGCATTTACCTTCGCACTTTTGCACCTTTGCACAGGCCGTAGGGCGATTTGCACTTTTGCACATTCCCCACCCCATACCAACCAGCCCCCTCGCGGCCTACGGCCGCGCTCACTTCTTCGCGGAGACGGGCGGGCGGAGTTCGTCGGCGGACCAAGCAGCGCGGGCTCCGTATTGCTCGCGCAAGCCTTGCACGAACTTGGCGTCCACCGGCGACGCGGTGTGCTCCCATTCGCGGCGGACATAGGTCACGACGGCCGCGACTTCCTCGTCATTCAACTGCGCCATCGGCGGCATGCTGAGGTCCCACGTCCGTCCGCCGACCTTCACCGGACCGCCCATTCCATGCATGACGATCCGCGCCACGACGTCGGGCTTGCCGAGCACCCACTCGCTGTCGACCAGCGGAGGCGCCAGCCCATCGAGTCCATACCCATGCGGCTGATGGCAACCCGCGCACAGGCCGTTGTAAATCGTCCGACCGCGCTCGAAGGCAGCCACTTGCGCCGTCGTCAGCGGCGCCACCATCGGAGGCTTCGGCGCTCCGGGCTTACCGACCCACATCACGCGCTCGTTGACGCCGGCAAGGGCGGCGACACCCTCCTTATCCGTGAGGCTGGCCGTGAGTTTCGCCATCGCGGGCGGTACCGCCGGCAACCACAGCAATTTGGCGACCTTGCCGGCCGCGGCGCCTTTCGTTGGCTTGGCCTTAACCTCGCGCCCGCCGCGATCGAGGCCGCGGACCACCGCCAGACACATGGCCCTATCATCGAGCGAAGCGGCGAGGTTCAGCATGTCCTCCATGGGGCCGACCTTGCCGGCCTGTGAAACCAGGGTGGCGAGGGCTTCGACCACATACCCGGCGGCCGCGGTGTTCTTCGCGGTGGCTTGAGCGGCGACGAGTTTGGCGATGGCGGTCTCCTTGCCGCGCATGCCCGTGAGGGCGCCTTCGCGCACCAGCGTGTTCTGACCATGAGCCACGAGGAGTTTGGCCAAAGCGACGTCCGCTTCGGGAGCACTGGCGGCGCCCAAACGAATCGCGAGATGCGCCTGCACGATGACTTCCGGCTCAGCCGTCATGGCGATCAGGTCGGGCAGGAGCTCCGGCGTCGCGAGACGCACCCCGGCCGCGCGCACCTGCGGGTCGGCGTCCTTGAGGGCCACGCGGAGCGCGTCGGCGTCGAGGGCGTTCAGGCCTTCCAGCGTCCAGAGGGCGTGCAACCGCGCCAAAGCCTGCGCGGCGCCGGGCGTCCGCAGCACCTGGCGGACGGCCGGGACGGCGGCGGCATCGCCCGACTCGACGAGCAAGCGTTGCGCGGTGTCGCGCACCCAACCGGAAGGATGGCGCAAGAGCTCCACGCGCGCGGCGGTCGCCGCGGGCACCTTGACGGCGGCCACCTTGGTCGCCTGCTCCGGGACGATGCGCCAGATACGGCCCAGGTTCACGGGCTGCTCCAGCTTGCGGTCCTTGATGTTGGCCACGAGGTAGTGCGTCAGGAAGCCCTGGTGCTGGATGATCCCGCGGTACATATCGACGATGTAGATCGCCCCATCGGGTCCGTTGACGACTTGGACCGGGCGGAAGCGTTCATCGGTCGAGGCCAGGAATTCCTGGCCGGCCACGGCCGCGGTACCCGTCACGACGCCGTCCTTCTCCGTGAGCACGATGCGCTTCACGACGTTGGCCGCGGGCTCGGGGATGAAGGCATTGCCGCGGTAGGCGGCGCCGAAGAGGTCGCCCCGGTAAACCACCGCGCCGCACGTCGCGGTGGCCTTCGCCAGCGTGCCGTCGGGGCGTAAGGTGCTCGCATCGTAACCACGGTTCACCCCAGGGGTCGGGTGGATGGGGAAGACGGCTTGATCGGTGACGACGCGGCTGTTGATGCTCGTCACGTTGCGGAGGAGCGGATTGCGCGCGAAGGCGCCGGCCGGCAAGAGGTCCGTGCGCAGGAGGTCGGAATTGTAGTTGTAGTAGAGGCGCCCCACATCGTCCTGGCAGAGGCCATACTGCCCGCGGCCCAGTCCGGCGCCTTTTTGCCAGGTGCCGGCGGTGAGGCGGAAGCTCGTGCCGTAGCCTGCGCTCCAGATGCGGTTATCCATCGCCCACGTCGGCGTGTTCGCCATGTGCTCAGGTTGCCCCCCGCGCGTACCGTAATCGCTCGCGACGACCGTCCGCACGTCGGCGACGCCCGTGCCCTTCGTATCCTTGCAGAAGAACAGGTGGGGGGATTCGCCGATCAGGGCGCCCCCGTTCACCGCGAGCACGGAGCGCGGCATGACGAGCCCATCGGCGAAAGCCGTGACCTTGTCCATCCGGCCGGTGCCGCGGGTATCCTCGAGCAAGGAAACGCGCCCCGAGGGGTCCTTCTCGCCGGCGCCTTCCACGTCGTTCATGTAGCCGCGCATCTCGACCACGAACAGGCGGCCCTGGTCGTCGAAGCTGATCGCAACCGGCGATTGGATCATCGGCTCGGACGCGACGAGTTCGATGCGGAAACCCTTCTCCAGCTTGAAGGTCTTCAAGGCCTCCTCCGGCGAGAGGACCGGGGCCGGCGGCAGCTTGAACTTCAGCGTGACCTCCTCCGGGCCGGCGTTGCCCTTGTTGAGGGCAAACGCCGCGGGCGCGATGAGCAGGCAACCGGCGGTGAACCAAAGGGAAACAGGGGCCTTCATGGGGGTACGGGGGTCTAATAGAACCTGTCCCCGACAGGGGGCAAATGTTCCCGCAGCTTACTTGCCCTGCGCCTTCTTATTCCCGGGTTTCTTGACCAAGACCACCGGGACGTCGTTGGCGAGGTCGGGGCCAGGGGTGCTTCGCCCACGATCGACCAGGGCCTGCAGGGCCGCCTTCATGGCCACGACCCGCTCGGGGTGACGGGCCGCCAGGTTGGTCTGCTCCCCGGGATCGGTCGCCAAGTCGTAGAGCTGAAATTCCGGCAAGCCTTTCTCCTCCTTGGACCCGGGCTTGGGTACGCTCCAGCCACCGGAGCCGGCGCAGAGCGCCAACTTCCACTGACCGTCGCGGATCGCGAAACTTCCGTTGATGGATTGGCTCACGATGGACTGACGGAGGGGACCCTCGCGGCCCAAGAGCGCCGGCAGGAACGAGACGCTGTCTTCGCCGGCGCCGGCCGGAACGGGCACGCCGAGCGTCTCGGCGAACGTGGCGAGGAAGTCGATTTGGCCGATGAGCTGCGGGTTGACGCTCCCGGCCTTCACCCGGGCGGGCCAGCGGACGATGAACGGCACGCGATGACCGCCCTCAAAGATGTCGGCCTTATGCCCACGGTGGATGTGGCTGGGCTCGTGGCCCTTCGCCTGCAATTCATCGATTTTGGCCGCCGGCGAACAGCCGTTGTCCGCCGTGAAGACGATCAGCGTATTCTCGCGCAAACCCAATTGCTCGAGCTTCGCCACGAGCCGACCGACGTCCGCATCGACCTGCCGCACGAAGTCGGCGTACGGGTTGAGGCCACTTGAACCCTTGAATTCATTGGTCGGAACGATGGGCGTGTGCGGTGCGGCCAACGGCAGGTAGATAAAGAAAGGTTTCGGCGGGGTGGCGGGCTTCGGCGCATCGAGGAAGGCGATGGCTTGAGCGATCACGCCCGGCTGCACGTCGACGGCTTCGAACTTCGGGCCCGCGTGACCCGAGCGCAGCCAGGTCTTGATGGCGGTGGGAATCTCCGTCGTGCGGCGATCCTTGATCCAAACAAACGGCGGCATGTCCAGCGAAGCGCTGATGCCGTAGAAGTGGTCGAAGCCGTGGTCGAGCGGGCCATCCTTGATGTCGGCGGTGTAGTCGACTTCTTGGCCCACCTTCGCCCCGGGGCCATCGAAGACCCCCTTGTCATCCGCCACTCCACCGGCCTTGAGCGCGAAGGACATCCCCAGGTGCCACTTGCCGAAACACGCCGTGCGATAGCCTTGCTGCTGCAGGAAACCCGCCACGGTCAGGCGATCCTTCGCGATCAGCGGGGCGGAATAACCACCGAGCACGCCGCTCTGCAGGCGCGTCCGCCAGTGGTAGCGCCCGGTCAGCAGACTGTAGCGCGAGGGCGTGCAGACGCCCGACGTCGTATGCCCATCGGTGAAACGCATTCCCTCCGCGGCCAAACGGTCGAGGTGCGGGGTCGGGATCTTCCCCTTCGGGTTATAAGCGGAGACATCGCCGAGGCCTTGGTCATCGGCCAGAATGACGATGATGTTGGGGCGATCGGCGGCCGTGAGGGCCAAAGCGGCAAACAGGGCGATGAGCGTGGGGAAGCGCATGGGGAAGAGCAAAACGACGCGATGGAAAGATGCAAGGCGCGGCCTGTATCGAGGCTAGGTTGGCACTCTGTATCGGGTAGGGTTGGCCTGTATCGAGGTAGGGTTGGCACTGCGTGCCAACCTAGCTGCCTCTGTTTGATTCGATGCCTCTATGTATCGGGTAGGGTTGGCACTGC
>DBCN01000027.1:5390-53105 GCA_002293065.1 Opitutia bacterium UBA957 | reverse complement strand
GGACTCGTCACCATCCTCTGGTGGGCCGTCGGCTACTCGCTCGTCTTCGGTAAGAGCTTCGACGGCACGCTGCTCGGCCACATCTTCGGCGGCAGCGAGTTCTTCTTCATGAACGGCGTCACCTCGGCGCCGAATACGGATTACGCCTACTGGATCTCCCAGAACGTCTTCTCGATGTTCCAGCTCATGTTCGCGATCATCACCCCGGCCCTCATCGTCGGAGCGGTCGCCGAACGCATGAAGTTCTCCGCGCTGATGGCCTTCATGACGGCTTGGATGTTCCTCGTCTACTTCCCCATGGCCCACGCCATCTGGGGCATCTCCGGTGACATGAACGGCGTCTGGAACGCCAAGGCCTCGATCAAGGCGATCGACTTCGCGGGCGGCACCGTCGTCCACATGACCTCGGGTTGGTCGGCCCTCCTCCTCTGCATCATCCTCGGACCCCGCATCGGCTTCGGCAAAAAGTCCATGAGCCCGCACAGCATGGTTCTGTGCGCCGTCGGTACGGGCATGCTCTGGGTTGGTTGGTACGGCTTCAACGCGGGCTCGGCGCTCGCCTCCGATGGCGTCGCCGCGCAGGCCTTCACCACGACGACCCTCGCCGCCGCCGTCGCCGCCTTCACTTGGGGTGCCCTCGAGTGGGTCCTCCGCAAGCACGCCAGCGTCCTGGGCATCTGCTCCGGTGCCGTCGCCGGCCTGGTCGTCGTCACCCCTGCGGCGGGCTTCGTCTCCACCACCAGCGCGGTCATCATCGGCGTCCTCGCCGGCGTGGTGCCCTTCCTCGCGGTGGTGTACCTGAAGTCCAAGCTCGGTTACGACGACGCCCTCGACACCTTCGGCGTCCACGCGGTCGGCGGCACCTTGGGTGCCGTCCTCACCGGCATCTTCGCGACGATCGATGCCAACGCCAACTTGGGCCTCAACCTCAAGGACGTCGTGGGCAACACGCTCCTCACCGAGCAGTTCAAGGCGATCGGCGTGACCCTCGCGCTCTCCCTCGTCGCCACGGCGATCATCGCCTACACCCTCAAGGCGACGATCGGCCTGCGCCCAACCGAAGAAGACGAGGCTCGCGGTCTCGACATCTCGGACCACGGCGAAGAAGGCTACAACCACAACTCCTAAGCTCCCCGCAAGGGAGTCAGGCCGCCAGGCCGCCCTGCAACGGGCGGCCTGTTTTTTTGGCGCCATGGAACCAATGCCCCCACCGGGTGTTAACAAACCATGTTAAAAGATTGCCAGGTCGGCCGATGCTGACACCTTGCTGTCTATAAAAGAACTCTATGTTGAAAATCTCAGCCCAAATAGGAGACGAATTCCTCGGTACCGCCGAAGAGCTGGCCCACCACGTCTCGAAAAAGCTCGAGGAACTTGGTTTCGGCGATCGCCACCGGGCGACCGAACGCCTCGTCCGTTTCTACACCTACGAAAACCTCATTTCCAAGCCCGAACGAGCCAACGACGACCGACGCAAAGCCAACTACGGCAGCCTGCAGGTCCGCCAATTGCTGCTGGCGCGCCTGTTGGCCGAACGGGGCTGGGAACTCGACCGCATCCGCAATCTCCTCAAGGACAACGCCCAAGTCGATAAATTGAACAAGCTGATCGATGAATTGGCCCAGCCCAACGAGGCCGAACGCCTTTTCTTCCGGACCGCCTCGCCGCAAACCCCTGAAAGCCATGCCCGGGTCGCCTCGGTGCGGCAGAACCGCCTTTACAGCATCGCCGCTTTTGACGGCGATTCGGTCAGCGAACCCGATGCCGGGGCGCCGCCCGCACGCAAAAGCCGTTTTGCCAACGAGGCCTACCAGCACCTCCGCGATCTCTCCGAATCGCCGATGCCCGCGATCCAGTTCCGCAAGCTGGTCATCAAGGAATCCATGCGTCCGGACCTGGAGCCCGAAGTCCGCGAATTATTCCAGCAACTGCTGGCCTTCCACCCGACCTCGCGGGGCGAGGAACCGAAGCGTGAAAGGTGGACGCGCCTTCGTCTTGCGCACTGGTGTGAGGCATCCTTCCACATCGACAATCGGGGTCGTCCCAGCGAAGAGGAACTCGATGAAATCGTCGAAAAGTTCCGCAAAGCCTTGAAAGATAGTTATTTAAGAGTTTAAACTAAATTTATGACAGTATCTTTCTGGTGTTAATAACAAAAAAGATACTCTGGTGGTGTTGACAGTTTGATGGGTGTGTGCATGGTGGTCTCTGTATGATCGCTCCTATGCACTCCCCCACCATCGAAATCCTGCCTTTGAAAAAGGGCTTCCTCCGTGCCGCCGCTGAGGCGACGCACGTCTTGGTCCGTCTCGTCGCTCCAGCCCAACCCGTCAGCCAGAACGCGGTGGCCGCCCAACGCGCCCCGCTCGACCTCGCCTTGGTCATCGACCGCTCCGGGTCGATGAGCGGCGCTCCCCTGAAGGCCGCCCTCGAAAGCTCGGTGCGCATCATCCAGGGCCTCCGCCCAGATGACCGCATCGCGGTCATCTCCTTCGACGACGTCGTCCAAGTCGTGCAACCGTTGATCGCCGTCGGCGACGCCCATGACTTGGCCAACCGCGTCCGCCTGATCGAATCGGGCGGTTCCACGGCCCTATTCGACGGCTGGCAGGAAGGCGTCAAGCAGCTCGCCCCATTCGTGAAGAAGGAGCGCATCGCCCGGGTCATCCTCCTGACCGATGGACAAGCCAACCACGGACTCGTCGAGGAGGCCAAGATCTTCGAACACGTGTCCAAGGCCGCCGGTGCCGGCATCACGACCTCCACGGTCGGTCTCGGCCACGGCTTCAACGAGTCCCTGCTCACGGGCATGGCTAAGGCCGGCGAAGGGGCCGCCAACTTCGGCCAGACGGCCGATGACCTGAACGAAGCCTTTGAAGAACAGTTCGCCATCCTGTCCAATGGCTTCCTCCGCCAGGTTAAGATCACCGTCCAAGGCGGTAGCGACGTCCAAGCCCGCCTGCTGGGCGAATTCCTGGAGGATGGCGTGACGCGCTCCCGCAAGCTCGGCACGTTGCCTTGGGATTCCGCGCTGACGGCCGTGGTCGAACTCAAGATCGGCGCCAACGCCAAGGCTGATTCGTTGCTTGCGGTGAATTTCGCGGCCATCACCAAGGACGGCACGCCCGTCACCTTCGGCCCCCAGATCCTGGCGCTCGCGGAAGTCGACCTTGCGACCTTCAGCACCTTGCCGTCCGATGTGAACGTGGCGGCCGCCGTGGGTGAGGCGGTGACCGCGGAGAAGCTCGAGGTGATCGAAGCCCTCGTGCGCGACGGCGAGGTGACCGAAGCCAAGCAGAAGCTGGCCGAACTCACCGAGCAGGCCAACCTCTCCGAATGGGCCCGCGAAAAGGTGATCTACCTCACGCGCCTCCTGGACGAAGACCGTGTCATGGCGATGAAGGAACTGCGCTACGCCAGCCGCAACTTCACCCGCAGCATCAAGGGCAGCAACGTCGCCGAAAACTCGGAGTGCTTCAATGAGGACGTCGAGCGGGCGAAGGCGCTCTTCCTGCGCAAGAAGCGCGCGGCCGGTCGCAGCTCGGCCCCCCAGCCTCCGCAACAGCCTCCGCAGGCCTAAACGGCCCGCCGAACGCAATCACCTAGCCCGGTGGAAGCAATTCCACCGGGCTTTTTGTTGCCCGCCTGCCGAAGTCGGCCAATCTGGAGGCATCGTCCCATGCCCCGCGCCCTTCGTATCAGTCTCTGGACCCTCGGTGCCCTCATCATCCTGGCCGGTTGCGCCGTCCTCTGGATTGATTCCGAACTCCAACCCGACCCGCTGGGCAAGCGCGTCGCCGCCGCCTTGGCGGATGCGAAGATCACCGGAGGCATCGGCAAAGTCTCGGCATCGTTGGACGGCTCCTTCGAGGTCCTTGGGGTCGACGTGACGCTGCCCGACGGGACGAAGGTGAAACTCGCGAGCGCGACCGGCAAAGCGGACGTCTGGGCCTCCGCCTTCGGCACCTACACGCTGGAGAAAATCACGGTGCGCGGCTTCGACCTCGACCTTTCCAACCGCCTCCCGGCGAAGCCCGAAGCCACCCCGACCCCACCCATCCCTGCCGCCACCACGACGCCCAAGCTCCCCGGCTTCAAACTCGGGCCCTACGCCGCCAACGGGCGCGTGACCTTGGCCGATGGACAAGAGCTGCGCTTTAGCGCCGTGGGCGAAGGCATCGACTCCGCGGGCGCCGTCAGCCTCCGCGCCGGCGTCATGTGGCCGGGGTTCAAGGTCGGGACGACCACCACGCGCCCTCGCGCCGAAATCATCCTGAAGGGGCAATTCCAACGTCCGCTGGGAGCCGCCGGACTCGACCTCCCCAACCTCACCGACGACGTGAAATCGTTCGAGCTCAACGTCGTCGCCAAAGACGATAGCGCACTGGCCGCCGGCGCCATGGGCTTGGAATTGCGCGGTCAAAAGGATGCGCAAAAACCGTTGGCCCTCTCGGGCCAAGTCCTCGATGCCGCCCGCCGGCCCGCGCTCAAGTTCACGGGCACCGCCGACCAAGGTGCGCTCAACCTAGAGGCGACCCTCGACCTGGATCCTACGCGCTTCGGCATCCTTAGTTCGAGCCTACCCGACTGCCAGGTTGCCGGCCTCATCAAGGCGCAGGCGGACCCGCTCGCCGGCACCTGGGCCGTGCAGACGGACGTAAAGGCGACCTGGACCGACCTCTCGAAGTTCTCGCCCACCATCCCGCGCAACACCGCGTCGTCGTGGATGATCAAGGCCCAAGCCCGCAACGCTTCCGACGGCCTCGACGTCGAGCAACTCGATATCTCCGGCAATGGAATCTCCCTGGTCCTCGCCAAGCCCGTGCGCCTCACCAACGGCCAGCTCCCGACGGAGGCGGCGTTGACCCTGACGGCCCGCGACGCCAACCTCGTCTCGCTGACGCCCTTCTTGGCGATGGCCAACCTGACGGCCACCGCTGGCCGCTGGACCGGGGAAGCCGAACTGGCGCTCGTCCAAGGCGAACCGACCATCACGACGGTCAAGACGCACGCGTTCGCGGGCCTGACGCTCGAGCGCGCCGGCAAAGTCCTCCTGAAGGAAGTGGATGCGCAGCTCCCCTTGCGCTCGGAAGGGGGCGCCATCTTCATCGCCCCGTTTTCGCTGAGCTCCGCCGCCGGGCAAATCGCGGTCGGCGATGCGGTCGTACGGCCCGGGAAAGATGGCGCTTGGTCGGTCACCGCCAACGCCCAGGTCGGCATCGCCGAACTCGCGGAGCAGCCGGGCTGGGAAGACCTCCCCAAGGACAAGCTCGCGGGCATCCGGGTCTTCGCCAAGACCGCGCTCGGCGCGGAAGCCGGCAAAGCCCCGGCCCTGAACGCCCTGGAAGCGCGCATCACGCGCGCCGGCGAGAACCTCCTCAACGTCAAGTTGCGCCAGCCCTTCCCCTTCTCCGGCGAAAAGCCGGTGGGCGTGCTCATCGAAGCGAGCGCCGCCAAGCTTCCGTTGGAATCGCTCGCCGCGCTGGTCCCCGGCCTGAAACTCTCCGGCAACCTGGAGCGCGCCGACATCGTCGTCGGCTTCAAGTCGGGCGGGCTTTTCATCCGCACCGAAGGCGCGCCCGTGGCGTTTGTCGACACGAGCGTGCGCTGGCGCGACAAACTCTGGGTCCGCCGTTGCGACCTCGCGGCCGGCTTGGACCTGAGCTTCGGCGACAAGGCGAGCGTGTTCGCGTTCACCCAAGCGAAGCTGGTGAACCAAGGCCGCATCTTGGCCGCGGGCGACCTTTCCTGGGGCATGGGCGAGGCACCCACCACGATGCGCCTGCAGGGGAATCTCGGCGCCATGGCGGAGCAGCCTTTCGCCGAAGCGCTCAACCTCATCGCGACCGGCAGCTACGCGGCGGCGGCCACGATCGCGCCCACCGGCGAGATCAAGGCCACCCTCAACCTCACGGAACTCGCGTTCAAGGACCGCGAAGGCAAGCTCAAGGCCGTCGCGCTCAGCGGCGGCTACACGCCGCAAGCGCAGGGGCTCGAAGCTTCGGTCCGCATCCGCATCGAAGCCGACGGCGTCTCCGAAGGCCAGCTCCTCGTCAAGCAGACCAAGCACGGTGAACGCACCGAGTGGCAGGTCTTGGCGGAGTTCCCCAACGTGGCGGGCGACGACCTCTTGGCCGTATTGTCCAAGGCCGAAGCCGAACCGACGGATGAACCCGTCAAGCCGAACACCGCCAAGGACACCACGCCGCTCTGGCATAAGCAATTCGGGCAGGCGCAAGTGCGCATCGGCAAGGCCTACGCCAAAGGGATCGTCGCGCAGAACGTCGCGCTGCAATTGGACGTCGCCGAGGAACAGGTGACCCTCTCGAAGATCCAAGGCAAGGTCGCCGAAGGCACGTTGGGCGGGGGCGGCAAGCTCACTTTCCAAACCGCGACCACCGGCGGGCCCTACGCGCTGACCTCCAAGGTCACCTTGACCCGGTTTGACTTCGGCTCCGTGGCGGCCGCCTTCCCGGCGTTGCGCGAATTCGTCGACGGCAAAGCGGATGGCTGGGCCACCGCCGAAGGCGTCTCCGGCAACCTCGACGCCTTGACCGCGAAGGTGAACATCCATGCGGGTCTGACCTCGAAGGGGGGCCGCATCCAAGCCTTCGGCGGCAAGGACAGCGCCATCGCCCTCACCGCCAACAAGGCGGGGGACACGGCGGAAGTCGTCGGTGGCCTCGCCATCCTCGCCGGGGTGCTCACCAAAAACCAGCAGCAAGGGGAAAAGGTCGCCAAGATCGGGGCGGCCATCTCCGCCGTCGGGAAGCTGCAGAAATCCCTCGCGAACTTCCAATACGACGACGCCGAATTCCGGGCGCAGCGCATGCCCGACGGCACGATCAAGATCACCAAGGCCGAAGTCTCCAATGCGGAGCTTACCCTCAATGCGCTGGGTGAGATCGGCGCCCGTACGCAACTAGGCTTCACGGATTGGCCCTTGAGCCTCCAGGCAGATCTCCGCGGGAAAGGTGATTACGCCCAGTACTTCGCCCTGCTCGGCTTCGCGGATGGCATCGCGGTGCCGGATGGTTCGACCAAAGGCCCGGGCGTGAAATTCAGCGGCTCCCTGAACAACCTGCAGAACGACCTCGTCGAACGTCTCCAGACCGCCGTGAGCAACATCCGCTCCGGCGCCAACTACCAAGATCAGAATACGGTCCAGCCGGACCGGACGGCCCCGCCGAAACCGCGCAACCCGCTCGAGACCTTGTTCGGCCAGTGACGATGAATCGTCCCGCCGGCACCCTCGCCCTCGCGGCGTTGCTCTTGGCCTTGTTGGCTCTGGTCGCGCTGGCCTGCGGCAGCGCGGGCTTGGGCTGGGGCACCAACGGCGAGCTGCTCATGCTCCGCCTTCCACGCGTGCTGGCCGCGCTCGCCGCCGGGCTCGCCCTCGGGCTGGGCGGGGCCAACCAACAGGGCGTCTTCCGTAATCCCTTGGCAGATCCAGGACTGACGGGCGTCTTCGGCGGGGCGCTCCTCGGCATCGCGCTGCTCTTGGCGGCGGCCACCGAATTCACCTGGCAACATCGCTGGGCCCTGCCCACCGCGGCCTTCGCGGGAGCCTTGGCGACCTCCACCGCGTTGGTGTGGCTCGGCCGCGGTCGGTCGACCTCGAAACTCCTGCTGACGGGGCTGGGACTGAACGCTTTCACGGCGGCAGGGACGTTGCTCATCGCGGCCCGCTTTCCGGAAGCGCGCGACACCTTGATCAACGGCGCCGCGGGGGATTGGCTTGGTTCCGCCACGCTTGAACTGGCGGGGTTGCCCATCCTCGGTTGCTTGCTGGCGGCGCTCTTGCTGCTGACCCAAGCATCGGCGCTGGACCGACTGGCCCTCGGCGAAGACATGGCTTTTTGCCTGGGCACGGACGTGGCGCGCACGCGCCTCTCGGGGGTCTTGCTCACCGCGCTCGCGGCGGCGGCGGCGGTTTGCCTCGTCGGGCAAGTGGCCTTCATCGGCTTGCTCGCCCCGCACCTCGCGCGGGCGCTCGTGGGCCCACGGCATCGGGCCATGCTGCCACTCGCGGGATTGCTCGGGGCGGGGCTGCTCCTGTTGGCGGATACTTTAGGCCGATCGCTCTGGACGCAGACGCCCATCTCCGCCGCCGCGATGACCGCGTTGCTCGGGGCCCCGGCCTTCGTCTGGATTGCTTCCCGCCGCCATGAGTGAAGTCCTGCTCGCGGCGCTCCGCCTCTCGATGGATTTAGCCGGACGCACCGTGCTCGATGGCGTCGCGCTCACGGCCGACGCGGGTGAAGTCGTCGCCGTCGTCGGCGCCAACGGGGCCGGCAAGACGACCTTGCTGCGCGCCTGCGCGGGCCTCCTGCCCCAAGCGACCGGGGACCTGACCCTCGGCGGGGTCGACCCGCGGCAGACCGCCCCGGAAAGGCTCGCGGCCCTGCGCGCGTACGCCCCGCAACACCCGACGTCCGCCTGGGACTACACGCTCACGGAGCTCGGATCGCTCGCCGCTTCCCCGGAAGCCTTCCACCACTGGCGCGAGCGCTTCGGGCTAAGCGCGTCGGCGGCACGGAGGCTTTCGGAACTTTCCGGCGGGGAACGCAAGGTCGCCCACCTGAGCCTGACCTTCAGCGCGCTCGGTGACGCGTTTGGTAAAGTGTTGCTCTTGGATGAACCCACGACGGCCTTGGACCTCTGCCGCGCCGAACTGGTCGCGCGCGCGATCCGCGCCAGCGCCCAAGCCGGCGCCGCGGTGCTCGTCGCCACCCACGACCTCGCTTGGGCGCGCAGCTGCGATCGCGTCCTCGTGCTGAGCGAAGGCCGCCTCGTCGCGGCGGGCCCGCCCGACACGGCGCTTACCGCCGAGCTCGTCCGCGCGACTTGGGGCGGGTCTTGACCGGGACCGCCGGCAAGGCGTACGGCTGGAGCAAGACGCCGGCGCGGGCCGCGGCGAAAAGGTATTGCTGGGCGAGGCCCGCCGCCGGACCGAAATGCGCGCGCCCAAACTCCTCCAGCCGGGCCGGAGCCCAACCATGAAACCCATAAGCGCCGGCCAGGGCCTGCACGACCCAGGTATCGACCGGAAAACTTTCCAGCCGGCCAAACCCGAAGAGCGCCACGCACGCGGCGACCTTCGGGCCGACGCCGGGCAAGCTCCGCAGTTCGGCCAACAAGTCGATCGTCGACAAGGCCTGGAATTCCTCCGCCCAATGCGGGCGGGCCTGCAGTCGCTGGGCCGTCCCGCGCAGGAAGGCCGCCCGATAACCGAGCGCGCAGGCCTTCAGCTGGCTATCCGTCGCGGCGGCCAACTGCGTCCACGTCGGCAAGGCATGAAAACCGCCGCCCAACGGATCGCCGAGGGCCGTCGCCAACCGCGCGACCATCTGGCGGATCTGCAGGATGCGTTTATTGGAACTACAAAGAAATCCGATGAGGGCCTCGTGGGGATCTTGACGTAAGATACGCAACCCGGGATTCGCCGCGATGGCCGCACGCAAGACGGCATCGGAGCGCCAAGGTAAAGACGCCACGAGCTGAGCCTGTCCCCCCGCTTCATCCAAGTAGGCCTGCACGGCCGCCTCGGTGGTCGTCACCCCTTCGACCCCGCGCCACTCGAGGCCGTCCAAACCATGACGCACTCCCGCGATGGTCCGACCAAAGACTCCCGTCCACACGCCTGCTTCATCGACGTTCCAGCGAAAGGACTGCCCGCCATCGAGCTGCTCGCGTAAAGTCTGGAGCGGGACTGGGTCCGCGAGCCGTAAGGGGCGCCAAGCGGTCCAAGCCACAGCCTTCATGGCTTACTTCTGGCCGAGATCCGTGGGCGAACCCCAGAGGAAGCTGTGCGTCGAGGCCAAGACCTTACCTTGAACGTCGACGACGGAGAGGCGCCAGGCGATCGGCACCCATTTCGCGTCGCCCGCGTCCTTACCCGTCAGGCCGATGACATATTCACCGACCGGAAACCGCGGACGAACCTTGGTGGAAAAGACATAACGCTCGGGGGCCGTGGCCTCCGTCCGAACGACCTCCAAGACCACGCGCGCATCGACTGGCGGCTCAAAATCGAACTTCGTGTAGAAGTAATAACCCGCCCGCTCATTCTCAACCGAGCGGAAAACCACGTCTTGGCCATGCGTCTCCTTGGCGTAGAACGCTTCGGAGGCGCGGGCCACGTCGGCTTCCGAACGGCGCTTCGGGTGGACATAGGCCACGCCGGGGAGATCGACGGCGGAAGGGGGCGGGGAGTCGCAGGCGGTCAGGGCCAGCGCGATGAGCGCGGCCTGCCAACAGGCCATGCCACCCGGTCGCTTCACTTCTTCGACTTCTTCTTGCTGGCGGCGGCGCGGGCGGCCTTGATCCGCTCCTTCTTGCGCTCGAGGTAAGCACGGAGACGACGACGCTTGATGACTTTGTTGGTTTGCTGGCCCATGGTGGCTTGCATCCTCCCGCAACCGCCCCCGTGGTCAAGGAGAAGGTGAAGTCCGTCGAACCGCCCTTGGGAGGGTCGGTTTGCGCAAAAGGCCCTTTCTGGCTGCCTGGGTAGGGATCGAACCTACGACCAAGTGATTAACAGTCACCTGCTCTACCGCTGAGCTACCAGGCAGTGCGAAAGGACCTGAATGAAGGCAATAATCGGGCAAGGGTGTCAAACAAAACCCATCAGGGGATTAGCCACCCCAATCCCAACGGCCTCAACAACCCAAAACCCTAGGAATAACCAAGCATATGGCGGGTATCCATTGGCTAATCTCTGGACAGGGGGCGTGGGGCTGTCTTGCTTATGTCGTGATGTCGATGCGCTGGTCCCGAATTCCTGAATCTCCCAACGCCCCCGGCGTCGGCGGTGCCTTCCTCGGCACGTCGGGCGACCTCCTGCTCATGGCCGGTGGCGCCAACTTTCCTGCCAAGCCGGCTTGGGAAGGCGGCGCCAAGGTTTGGCACGACACCGTCTACACGATCGGCCCGCGCAACCGCAAGTGGACCGCGGCGGGCAAGTTACCTCGCCCGATCGGCTACGGCGTCGGCATTTCGATTCGCCAAGGCTTGCTGACGATCGGCGGCGCCAACGCCGAACGACACTATCAAGATTGCTACGTCCTCAGCATCGAAGAAGGCGAGCTCAAGGTCCGGCCGTTCCCTTTCCTCCCGCGCCCGCTCGCTTATGCCGCCGGCGCCTTGGTCGGCAGCAAAGTCATCGTCGCCGGCGGCACCGAGCGGCCTGACGCGACCGCCGCGTCCTCGACGGCCTACGCCATCGACCTCGCCAACCTCACCGGCGGCTGGAAAGAACTGCCGCTCTGGGCGGGCTCGGGTCGCATGCTCGCACAAGCCGCCGGCACCAAGGACACCTTCTTCCTGTTTGGCGGGGTGGCCTTGACCGCCGGAGCCAAGGGCGCCGAGCGCGAGTACCTGACCGATTGCCATGCCTTCACGCTAGGCAAGGAATGGCGCCGCCTCGCGCCGCTGCCGCGCCCGATCGCCGCCGCGCCATCACCCTGCCCCTTTGTCGGCGAACAAGCGCTGCTCATCGGTGGAGACGACGGTAGCTTGGCGGGTAAGGTCGAAGCTGCGAAGCACCCCGGCTTCTCGAAGAAGATCCTATCGTACGACAAGACGCTCGACACCTGGCAAGAAGCCGGGGAAGCCCCCGCGGCGTTGCTTACGACGGGCTGCACGAAGTGGAATGGAGGGATTGCGGTCGTAAACGGCGAAATCCGTCCCTGCATGCGTTCCTCCGAAGGCTGGTTGGGGCGCGAAGAATAACGCTTAGGCTGGCAGGCCTCCGTCGAGGTGGTATCAAAGGATACCCCGACATGCCCCTGTCCGCCCTCCGTTTCTTCGCCCTGCTCTGTCTGGCCCTCCGCATGACGGCGGCCGAGCCGTTGCCGGATATTCCCGATCCGCTGGGACGCGCCGGCATGATGGCCGCCGTGCTCAAGGATACCGACGGCCAAGAGGTGATCCTCGCCGCCGGTGGCTGCAACTTCCCCGGCAAGATGCCATGGGACGGCGGCACGAAAGTTTTCTACACGGATATTTTCCTGCTGAAGAAAACTGCCGGCAAGTGGGCCTGGCGACTGGTCGGGCAGCTCCCTACCCCCACCGCCTACGCGGCGTTCGCCGCCACGCCCGCGCGCGACGGCCTCGTCATCGCCGGCGGGTGCAACGCCGACGGGCACCTGTCCGCGGTGCTCGTCGTGAAGGCCGACGGGAAGTGCCTCCCGCTGGAAGCAAAACTCGCCGAGCCCCGCGCCTACGCCGGCTGCTTCACCCTCGGGTCGCGCTTGATCGTCAGCGGCGGCACATCGCAGCCAACCGCCACCGCCGCGCTTGCGACGATGACCGTGCTCGATCTGGCCAAACCCGCCGATGGCTGGAAGTCGACCGATGACAAAGAGGATTTCGCCCGCATCTTGCCGCTGGTCGGCGCCGATGAAAATGGCGCCGTCCTCTGGGCGGGCGGCTGTGCGCTGAGCGACGACCAGGGCAAACCCCTGCGCGACTACCGCGATGCGCTGACCTACAGCAAACCAAGCGGGCAAGGCACCAAATTCCACGCGCTACCCACGCCGCTCGCCGCGAGCGCGGGCCCGGGCGTCGCCGCGGGTCATCACCTCTTCTTCGTCGGCGGCGATGATGGCAAACACTACGGCAAACCGCCGGCGACGCACCCTGGCCAAAGCACGCAAGTCATCGCCATCGACATGGAAACGTTGGAAGTCCAAGTCGTCGACCAGTGGCCCCACCCCGTGGCCACGGCACCGTTGCTACGACTCGGCGACGACCTCGTGACCATCAGCGGTGAAACGCGCCCGGGCGTCCGCACGCCCGCCTGCACGCGCTGGACCATCCCCGCCAAACTCCGATGAAGGACGAAGCCCCCAACGCCTCCGCGATGCGCACCGCCTGGCTCGTCGTCGCGCTGCTCGTGCCGGTCGCGCTGCTCAACTACCTCGACCGCCAGATGCTGGCGGCGATGAAGACCTCGATGATGAACGACATCCCGGACATCGGGAGCAAGGCCAACTGGGGCCTCGTCTTGGGTTCCTTCAAGTGGGTCTACGCCATCCTCAGCCCGCTGGGTGGATACCTGTCCGATCGACTCAACCGCCGCAACGTCATCTGCCTCAGCCTCCTCGTCTGGTCGGCGGTGACTTGGTACATGGGGTACGTGAACAGCTTCCACGAATTGCTGGCCGCGCGCGCGCTCATGGGCATCAGCGAGGCGTTCTACATCCCGGCGGCCTTGGCGCTGATCACCGACTTCCACCTCGGGCCGACCCGCTCGCGCGCCGTCGGGTTCCATCAGATGGGCATCTACGTCGGCATCATCCTCGGTGGCTTCGCGGGCTACGCGGCGGATAGTCCCGACATCGGCTGGCGCTCGGCCTTCGCTTGGTGCGGGGCGGTCGGCATCGTCTACGCGGTCCCGCTGTTCTTCCTGCTCCGCAATCCGCCCGCGCGCGCCGAGGCGGCCGAGCCCGCCCCGCGCTTCTTCAGCGCGTTCCAAGAACTCCTCACCAATCGCGGCTTCCTGCTCCTGGCGCTCTACTTCACCTTACCGGCCCTGGCGGGCTGGGTCGTGAAAGACTGGATGCCCGACATCCTTCGCGAGCAGTTCGGCCTCGGCCAAGGCAAGGCGGGCGTGTCGGCCGTGCTCTACGTCCAGATCGCCTCCCTCATCGGCGTCGGCATCGGCGGCTGGCTGGCCGATCGCTGGATGCGCCGGACGGAACGTGGGCGCATCTTCGTCAGCGCGCTGGGCATGTTGCTGTTCCTCCCCGCCCTCTTCGGCGTGGGCAACGCAGGCACGTTGTTCGTGGCGATCTGCTTCCTCATCCTCTTCGGACTCGGCTGGGGCTTCTTCGACTGCAACAACATGCCCATCCTCTGCCAACTCGTCCGCCCGGAGCTCCGGGCCACGGGTTACGGATTCATGAACCTGGTCAGCATCAGCTGCGGTGGCTTGGCCGACTGGGGCTTCGGCGTGATGCGGGATGCCCACATCCCGTTGAACGTGATCTTCGGCTCCTTCGCGGCGATTGCTTTACTGTCCGTCGGGGTCGTCCTATGTATCCGACCTAACGCCGCCTTGCGTCGTTAAACCCTTCCTGATGTCCGCCTTCAAGTTCCATGGGCTCTGTCCCGCCACCCACACGCCCTTCCACGCCGATGGCTCGCTGAACCTCGCGGTGGTCGAACGCCAAGCCGAGCACCTGCTCGCCCGGAAAATCGACCGCGTCTTCATTGGCGGCACGACCGGGGAAAGCGTTTCCCTGCAACTCACCGAACGCCTCGCCCTCGGTGACCGCTGGGCCGCCGTGGCGAAGTCCAGCGGCATCAAGGTCGTCGTCCACGTGGGCGCCAACTGCCTCGCCGACGCCGCGGCCCTCGCGGCGCAGGCCCAACGCAATCAAGCCAGCGCCATCTCGATGATCGCGCCGTCCTACTTCAAGCCGCGTAACCTCGAAGACCTGGTGGCCTGCTGCGCCCAGGTGGCCGCGACCGCCCCGCAACTGCCCTTCTACTACTACGACATCCCTCCCCTCACGGGGATCAGTTTCCCGGTCGACGACTTCCTGAAGCTCGCCGCCCAGCGCATCCCCAACCTGGCGGGCGTGAAATATTCCAACCCCGACCTCGGCACCTACCTGCTCGGCAAGCGCCTCGAAGGCGGCAAGTACGACCTCCCGTGGGGCATCGACGAGTACTTCCTCGCGTCCCTGGCGATGGGCGCCCAAGGCGGCGTCGGCAGCACCTACAATTTCGTCCCAGGCCCGCTCCAGCGGATGATGCTGGCCTTCCCCAAGGGCGACCTCGCCACCTGCCAGCTGGAGCAGGATCGCCTGATGCAGGTCATCCGCATCGTCGCCAAACGCGGCTACATGGGCTGCGCCAAGGCCCTGATGACGCACCTCGGCGTCCCGGTCGGACCCGCACGCCTACCGAACGCCAACCCCGACGCCGCCGGCGTCCAAGCGATGCTCGGCGAACTCGAAGCCATCGGCTACTTCTCATGGAAAGACTAATCGCGCTCTGCCTCTTCCTCCCGGCCTGCCTCACCGCAGCGCCCAAGCCCTCCGAAACGCCCGCGGTGGCGGTTTTTGAGGCGAAGAAGAACATCCCGCATGCTTCCGTCCGCATCCCCGCATTACTGATGACGAGCAAAGGGACGCTCATCGCCATCGCCGAAGGCCGCGACAAGGCCACCGATCAAGCGGGCAACGACCTGCTCGTCGCGCGCTCCAAGGACCAAGGCAAGACCTGGTCCAAGCCGACGATCGCCTACGAACAGGGCGACGATAGCTGCAACAACCCCTGCCTCGTCCAGGACGTCAAGAGCGGTCGCGTCATCCTCTTCTTCCAGACCTTCCCCGCCGGGGGTAAGGAGTTCAGCGGCCTACCGGTCGGCCCGAAAGACCCCAAAGGCAATCGCCTGAAGTACGTGACGTCGGACGACGACGGGGCGACGTGGTCGCAGCCCGTCGATGTGAGCGATGCAGTGAAGCCCGCCAACGCCGCCACGTGCGCTTCCGGACCCGGCATCGGCATCCAACTGCAGAAAGGCAAATTCGCCGGCCGCCTGGTGATGCCGTTCAACTCCCAGGACGCCCAGCGGAATTTCGTGAACTGGGTCGCCTTCAGCGATGACGCGGGCAAGACCTGGCAACGCGGCGCAGAGGTGCCGCAGGAAGGCATGCAGCTCAATGAAGTGCAGGTCGCCGAGAACGCCGATGGTTCGCTCTACCTGAATTCCCGCCGCTGGAAGGGCACGGCCTTGCGCAAGGCCGCTTGGTCGGTCGACGGGGGCGCTTCGTGGTCCAAGTCTGTGGACGACGCCTCCCTCCCCGAACCCACTTGCCAAGGTTCCCTGCTCGCCGCCACGGCGGGAGGCAAGCCCGCCATCTTCTTCCTGAACCCGGTCGGCAAAGGTCGCGCCAACGGTACGCTGCGCCGCTCCGAGGATGGCGGCAAGACTTGGGCTGAATCGACCCTGATCATCCCGGGACCGTTCGCTTACAGTTCCATGGCCCAAGTCGGCAAGGATATCGGCGTGCTCTACGAACCCAACAGCAACACCATCGTGCTCTATCGCGCCATCTCGGGCACCAACCTCGAGGGCAAGTGAACCATCCGACGCTGAGCCTAGGGCTATGCCTTTGGGCCAGCCTCGCGGTGGCGACTGAGCTGCACCCTTGGTTTGGGGATGGCATGGTCCTGCAACGCGACCAGCCAATCCGCATCGCCGGAACGGCCGCGCCGAGCGCCAAGGTCACGGTTCATCTTGGCGCGGAAATATCCACCGTCGAAGTGCCTCCTTCCGGTCGTTGGTCCGTGGTGTTCCCGGCCCGGAGCGCCAACGCCCAACCAACCACCATCGCGGTGGAAGAACGGAGCCAGACCCTGACCGTCGGCAACGTGCTCGTCGGGGATGTCTGGATTTGCGCCGGACAATCCAACATGGAGTTCCCGTTGAGCCGGGATGCCGACGCCAAAACGGAACTCCCCCAGGCCAACTTGGCCTTGGTCAGGTTGCGTAATCATAGCTTCGCGGGGCAGTACCACTTCGCGGCACCGCTGGACGCGGCGACCGTCGCTCAAATGACGGTCGCCCGCTTCTATTCCGGCCGCTGGGAGACTTGCACCCCGAAGAGCGCCGCTCCGCTGAGCGCGGTCGGTTACTACTTCGCCAAGCGCATCGCAGCGGAAGCGGGCGTGCCCGTGGGGATCGTCAATTATGCGGTGGGCGGCGCGCCCATCGAAGCCTTCATCAGCCGCGAAGCCTTGGCGGGCCATGCGGTCTTCCGAAGGAAAGTCACCGGCAACTGGCTCGACAACGAAAGCCTCGAAGGCAGTTTCGTCCGCCTCCGCGGCCGGCAGCATGTCGGGGCCGCCAAGGACGCGCCGGGGGACGATGGCGGCCCCAACCACGGTTTCAAACCGGGCTTCGCCTGGGCCGCTGGACCTGCCCAGGTCACCGACTTCGCGGTCAAAGGCGTTCTCTGGTATCAGGGTGAAAGCAACGCCATCCGTCAGGCGGACATCGGCGAATACGGCGGCTTGATGAAACTCCTCGTGGCCGACTGGCGCCAGCGTTGGCAGCAACCCAACCTCCCCTTCTATTGGGTCCAACTACCCTCCATCAATGAACCCGCTCGCCAATTCTGGCCGGAGTTCCGCGAGGTCCAACGTCAACTGACGCGGGAGATCTCCGCCAGCGGCATGGCCGTCGCGCTCGATGTCGGGGCCGCCAAGGATGTGCACCCACGCCATAAACGCGCCGTGGGTGAACGCTTGGCCGCGCTGGCGCTACGCGACCTCCATGGCCGCAAGGACCTCACCGCCGAAGGTCCCGTGGCGCTCGACGCCCGGCAAGCGGGGAACACCGTTCGCATCCGTTTCCGCTCAGCCGAAGGCCTGACGCTGGCGGGCCCGACGCCTCCGCTGGTCGAAACCCGCCTGACGGGCCGGACCGCCTTCACACCCGCCCGCGGGGTGCGGGTGGAAGGCGACATGCTGAGCATCGAAGCGGAAGGGCCGGTCGCCGAAGTCCGCTACGCTTGGCACATGAACGCGGCGGCGGCCCTCCGCAATGGAGCCGATCTCCCGGCCGGACCGTTCGTGCTCAAGGTTTCGGAATGAAGTCCGCCGACTCGCCCGCGGCGCCGTTATAGAAAGCGTCGATCGCCGACGCGAGGTACGCCTTCACGTCCTTGGCCAAGAAGGAACCAAAGCTGATTTCCTGACCGTCGGACACCAGCACGACGGCATTCACCGCGTTGTTGTTTTCGCGGGCGCCGCGGTAGGCCAACGCGACGCGGATGGTCTCTCCGACCGCCAAGCGCCAAGTCCAACCGACGAACGGGAAGAGGCGGTAGCGCACGGTCGCCAAGTTGTCGGACAACCGAACGGTATAGCGGCTGAGGGTGAAGGCGAAGCCGACGGCGAAGAAAATCGAGTAGAACGCCGCGAGTCCGAGGAAGTGCCAGACGCTCGGGTGGGTGACGACCTGACCGTTCACCCGGACCGTACCTTGGGCGAGGCCGTAGAACATGAACCCGCAATGCAGCGTCGTGAAGGCCAGCCAGAACCAACCGAACCACGAACCCTGTCGCGTGACGTAGACCTGTTCGGGCCCTTCCATGCGCTGGGTGACCTTGGGGTGCGAGGCACCGACCGGCAAGGGACTCACGACCACCTGCCCCCCGGCGTCGTCCTGCAAAGTCTGGCACCAAGGACAGGCCACCTTACCATCCACAAAACGCGTCCGTGGAATCCTCCGGTCGCACTCGACGCAGGGGAGGTGCCCGTCGTCGGGCGTCGATGGCGATCGGCCGAGCATGGGTTCAGCTCAAACCCTCCAAGAGTTGCCAGCAGACCAGCTTCTGGCGCGGCATATGGAAAGGACCCTTCCACATGTTGCCCTTGAGCTCGGTCGTCGGACGACCTTCGCGGTCGAGGTACCCGTACCATTCGCCACCCTCAGGGTCTGGGAAATGCGCGTAAGACCAATCGTGCACCTGGCGGTGCATCTCGGCGTACTTGGGGTCGCCAGTCATCACATGGGCCATGAGCGTCGCGATAATCGCCTCATTGTGCGGCCACCAGAACTTCATGAAATGCCAATATTCTTGGATTGGCTTCCCGTAGAGGTCCACGAAGTAGAGGATGCCACCGTGCTCGCGATCCCAGCCGCGGGCCCACATCCAATCGAGCATGTCGAGCCCGAGCCGCTTCATGGACTCGTCACCGAGATGGCGGGCCTCGCGCAGGATGAACCAAGCCGCCTCGATGGAGTGGCCGGGGTTGAGGAGTCGGCCGTCGAAGTGATCATAGATTTCACCGTTCGGCCCCACGATTTCCATGACCGCCTTCAGCTCCGGCTTTACGAAATCCGCGCGGATCTCGGCGATCGCCTCAGCGGCCCATTGCGTCAGCGTCTGGCCGCGCACGCAAACATCGCCGAGGTCGGCGCGCATATCCTGGGCCGTCACCAACGTCATCATCAGCGGCGAGAGGCCCTTCATCGGACGCGTCTCGGGCGAAGTCTTGGGGGCGATGTGACCGGGCTCGCGGTTGAACTTCAGGAAGAGGTCAAAGGCCGCGATGGACCGCTCCTTCCACTGGGCTTGGCCGGTGGCGTGGAACAGTGCCGCGTAGGCGATGGCCGCGAAACACTCGCTGAAGACGTAACGACGCATGCGGAGCGGGTCGCCCTCGGCGGTCACGGTGAAGTGCAGTTTACCCGTCAGGTCCGGACAGCGGTCGTGCAGGAAGTTGCCGCAGGACAAAGCCGCCTCGAGCCATTCGGGACGAGGCTCCACGGTGTTATAGAGGTTCGCGAACGTCCACGCCGCGCGACCCTGGAACCAAACGGACTTATCCGAATCGAGCAGTTCGCCATGACGACCGAGCGCCGTGTAGATGCCGCCGTTGACGCGGTCCAAGCCGTGCTTCAGCCAGAAAGGGATGACATCCTGCAGGAGCCCATCGCGATAGGCCTTGAGGAGTTCCGGGCGACGCTGCTGCAGGTAAGGAGTCACGCGTTGGGTTTAGCCGCAAAGGCGGGCAGGTCAACGCAGGGCCCTCAGCGGGGCTGGACCGACCGATGACGCAGCTTCCCATCGGCGTCAAAAAAGCGGATCACCAGCTCCTCCCGCCCGAAGTCCAAGGCCGTGAAGCCTGGATAGGAGCCGATGAACTCGGACCCTTGGCCGGAACCGGTCGGATAGAGGTCGGAGCCGTTGCCGCAGGTGACGTAAGCCACGCCCTTCGCCTTCACGAGTTCGGCGTGGTGGTTATGCCCGTTCAGGTAGAGCTGGACGCGGTGCAGCTCGAGCAAGGGGGTCAGCCGGCGGATGTATTCGGGCTCGGCGGAATGGATGCCTTGGCTGCGGATCGGCAGATGACCCACGACGACCTTCCATCGGGCGGGCTTAGCCAGTTCGGTTTCCGCCCACGCCCATTGAGCCGCGGTGGCGCGCTCGGCCTCGGCACTGAAATAACTTCGATTCCACCGCGGGCTCAGCGAACAAGCATCGAGCACAATGACGCGGACGTCCTGGGCGGGTAAATGGTGCGCATAGTAACGGGCCGGCATGAACCAGCGGCCTTTGGATTTTGCCGCGTAATCGATTTGGGCCTGCGCCGAGTGCTCGTGGTCGTGGTCGTGATTGCCGAGCGAAGCGATCCAAGGCACCTGCAGCGTGGGGGCGGCGTAGACCTGCTCGAAGGAGGTGGACCAGCGCGGGTCGGTGGCCGACTTCACCCCGCTCGGATAGAAGTTATCGCCCGTGGTCAGCACCGCCGAAATCGGCTCCTGCGCCGCCTGGGCGGCCATCGCCTTGGCGACCGCCCGCTGCAGGTCGGCGTTTTGACGGACCAGCGAGTACTGCCGCTCCAGGTCCGGATCGGCCCAACCCCAATCGCCCAAGACGAACAGGCGTTCGACCGAAGGCTCGGCGGCCGCGGCGACCAGGGCGAAGAAACAAAGTGCAAGGGGGCGAAGCACCCCGCGACGCTAGCGCCAAGCCGACGAACGGCAAGCCCTTGCCTGCCGGCCCCGCGCCACGGGCGCGCAAGCCAACAAAAAGGGCCGCCCAGCGGGGCGGCCCTTGAGGTGAACGCAGGCGCGAAGGGTTACTTCGTCCAGCGCATCGTGCTGCCGGCGTAGATCGCGTGCTGGCCGAGCTCTTCTTCGATGCGGAGGAGCTGGTTGTACTTGGCGACGCGGTCGGAGCGGCAGAGGGAGCCGGTCTTGATCTGGCCGGCGTTGAGGCCAACGGCGATGTCCGCGATCGTGGCATCTTCCGTTTCGCCGGAGCGGTGGGAGATGATGGCGGAGTAACCGGCGCGCTGGGCCATGGCGACGGCGTCGAAGGTCTCGGTCAGGGAACCGATCTGGTTCACCTTCACGAGGATCGAGTTGGCGGTTTCGGTCTTGATGCCGCGGGAGAGGAACTCGGTGTTGGTGACGAAGAGGTCATCGCCGACCAGCTGGGTGTTGGCGCCCATGGCGTCGGTGGCGGACTTCCAGCCCTTCCAATCGGCCTCGGAGAAGCCGTCTTCGATCGAGACGATCGGGTAGCGCTTCTGCAGGTCCTGGTAGAACTTGATCATCGCCTCGGAGTTGCGCTGCGACTTGTCGGACTTGTGGAAGGTGTACTTGCCGGTCTTCTCGTCGAAGAACTCGGAAGCGGCGACGTCGAGGGCGAGGAAGACTTCGGAGCCGAGCTTGTAGCCCGCGGCCTTGACGGCGGCGGCGATGGCTTCGAGGGCGGCCTCGTTGGAGGCGACCTTCGGGGCGAAACCCCCTTCGTCACCGACGGAGGTCGAGAGGCCCTGGGCCTTGAGGACCTTCTTCAGCGCGTGGAAGATTTCCGTGCCCATGCGGAGGGCTTCGCTGAAGGACTTGGCGCCGCTGGGGACGACCATGAATTCCTGGATGTCGACCGGGGCGTCGGAGTGCGCGCCGCCGTTCATGATGTTCATCAGGGGGACCGGGAGCACCTTGGCGTTCGTGCCGCCGATGTAGCGGTAGAGGGGCTGGTTGAGGGCGATGGCGGAAGCCTTGGCGACGGCCATGGAGACGCCGAGGATGGCGTTGGCGCCGAGCTTGTTCTTGTTCTTCGTGCCATCGAGCTTGAGCATGGCGTGGTCGATGCCGACCTGATCCTGCGCGTCGACGCCTTCGAGCATCGGGGCGATCTCTTCGTTCACGTTGGCGACGGCCTTGAGGACGCCCTTGCCGAGGTAACGCTTCTTGGGGTCGACGCCCTTCGGGAAGGACTTGGCGCTCACGTCGGAGTCGCGGAGTTCGTGGGCTTCGTAGGTGCCGGTGGAGGCGCCGGACGGGACCGCGGCGCGGCCGAGGGCGCCGCAAGCCAGACGGACGTCCACTTCGATGGTCGGGTTGCCGCGGGAATCGAGGATTTCGCGTGCGTTGATTTCGGTGATGTGGGTGCTGCTCATGTTAGGAAATACGCTCATAGGGGTAAGGACAACCGATGGGAGTGAGCGAGAAAAAAGGTGGGGCGAGGCCCCACGGGGCCAGGCAAAAAAGAACCCCAGCCTAAGTCGGCCGGGGTTCTTAAAGTGGTGGGAGTAGAAGAACTCGAATCTTCGACCTCCTGAATGTCAATCAGGCGCTCTAACCAACTGAGCTATACCCCCAAAATCGGAAGGTGAACAAAGGGAACAGAAAGGCGTCTGGCAAGCCTTCAGTGCACATCCCCCAGGTAGCGCGCGGAGCCATCCTGGAGGGACCGGGCGATAATCGCCCCTAGTCCCTGTGGGGAAAGGGGGTAATCGGCCAGTTTTTCCAAGGGAATCCACTCGAAACCAATCTGCCGGCGATCGGTGGTACGCCCGCCGCCAATCGGTGAAAAATCGTCGCAGGCGCAATGGAAGACGGCCTCGACCTGGTGGAATCGTCCATGAATGCGGTGCATCCCATGGTTCTTGCCGACATACTCTCGGAGGTAGACCAAGCGGCCGGGAACCACCTTCAGGCCCAGCTCCTCGAAGACCTCGCGCTGGACGGTGTCGGTTAGGGTTTCCCCATGTACTTGACCGCCCCCGGGCAGCACCAGGAACTCACCTTCATCCGTCCGCACCCGCACGACCAGCAACGCCTCCTCGCGGATGATCACCGCACGGGCCGCGGTCCGGACAGTCGGTGGACCCGAACGGGACGAAGAAGAAGAGGCCACCCCGACAGGGTGGCCTCAAGGCATCGCTCTGGGAAGCCGGAAATCGGCTTACCCGAGCAACTTCTCGTCGATCTCCTGATTGCCGTGGACGGCCTTGACGTCGTCCAGGGCCTCCAAGGCATCGATGAGTTCCATGACCTGCTTGGCGATCGCGGCATCGCCCACGGGCACGGGGATGCTCGTGACATAGGCGATTTCGCTGGATTCCGGCTTCAGGGCTTTCTCCTGCAAGGCCTTGGCGACGGAATCGTAGGAGGCGATGGAGCAGAGGACTTCGAAGTGATCGCCGTTGTTGATGATGTCGTCGGCCCCGGCCTCGAGGGCGAGCTCCATCAACCGGTCCTCGGAGATCTGCGCGGCCCCGATCAGGATCTGGCCCTTGCGTTGGAAGCTATGGGAGACGGCGCCGGTCTGGGCCATGTTGCCGCCGTTGTCGTTGAACGCCTGGCGGACTTCCGCCGCGGCACGATTCTTGTTGTCGGTCGTGACCTCCACGATGATGCCGACGCCACCGGGGGCGTAGCCTTCGTAAGTGATTTCCTCGTAGGTGACGCCCGGAATTTCGCCGGTGCCCTTTTGGACCGCGCGCTTGATGTTGTCCGACGGCATGTTCGCCGCGCGGGCCTTATCCATCAAGGTACGGAGGCGGGCGTTGCTCTCGGGGCTACCGCCGCCGGCGCGCGCGGCGAGGGTGATTTCCTTCGCCAGCACGGAGAAGATCTTGCCGCGCTTAGCGTCGATGACGGCCTTATGCCGCTTGGTCGTGTGCCATTTGCTATGACCTGACATGGGGGGATGGGGTTGGAGAAATCAGCCTTTGGCCTTCTTCGGGCGGGCCTCGACCACCACCGCTTCGGCCGTGGGGTTCTTGGTCAGCTTGGCCTGGAGGATGGTCAAGAGGTTCTGCACGGTCATGTAGAGGGACAAGGCCGCGGGCAGGGAATAACAGATGACCGGGAACACCAAGGCCATAGTGTACATGATGATCTTCTGCGTATCGTCGGCCGAAGGCATCGGGGTCATGCGCATCGAGATCCACATGGTGATGCCCATGAGGACAGGGAGGATGTTGATGCCGAAACCGCCGATGGAGAACACCGTGTCGGGCGCCGCCAAATCATGGATCCACAGGAAGGATTCCAGCCGCAGTTCCACGGTGGTCTGGAAGGCCGTGTACAGGCCGAAGAAGATGGGGATCTGGATGAAGATCGGGAGGCAGCCGGCGAAGGGGTTGATCTTGTGCTCCTGGTAGAGCTTCATCATCTCCTTGTTCAGTTTTTCCGAGTTGTCCTTGTACTTCTCGCGCAGCTCCTTCATCGGGCCGGCGAACTGCTGCATCTTCAAGGCGCTGCGCTGCTGCGCGGCGGTGAGCGGCCAGGTGATGACCTTGATGAGGACCGTCAGGATGACGATGGCCCAACCCCAGGACCAACCGCCCGTCCAGGCGAGCAAGGAGTGCACGCCGCCGAGGCAAGCCAACAGGAGCTTGCAGATGGCGCCGAACGAAATGAAGCCGAGGATCTTCGAGAACTGCAGCACGTCCACCTGGCCGTCCGCCAAGGCCGCGACGCGGGCGTACTCCTTCGGCCCCACGAAGAAGTTGCCTTCGGTCGTGATGGAGGCGTCGGCCGCCACGGGGCTTTCCCAATAGGCGAAGGCTTGGATGCCGCGGGTATCCTTGGCGAATTCGACCGGACGGGCGAGGATTTCGGAACGGGCGCCGCGGCTGGGGGCGTCGACATGGACGATGGAGGCGAAGAATTGGTTGCCGGACGAGACCCACTGGTAGGGCTTGCCGATCGCGGCGGCCGGTTGCTCGGCGACCGCCTTATGCGAACCGAGCCCGAAGAAACCGCTCGAATCCACGAAGACGTCGGTGCCGACGCGGGTCAGGTCATCGCCATCATGGGCCAAGACCGAGATGTACTGGTTGATGGTGTCACCGGTGGTCAAGTTCCAGCAGCCCGTGGACAGCCAGACGCGCGTGGCGGCGACGCCCGCCGCGGGTGGGATGACTTGCGTGCTGAAGCGAACCGAATGGGGCTCTTCGCCCTCCTTCTCGCCAAGGTTCAGGGAGAAACGACGGACGACGCGGGTACCGTCGGGGAGTTTGCCGTTGAAGGTGACCGCACGGGCCTTCTCGTCGACGTTCGCGACGAACTCGGAATAGACCGGCTCGATCTTGTTCGTCAGCGCATTACGCACGCCCAGCGCGAGGGCGGCATCCTGGTTGTTGTCGTTGAAGACGACCTTCGCCTTGCGCTCGGTATCGGCGAACTGCTTGAGGAGCTCGACCTTCTCGATGGCACCCCCGCGGGAAGTGAAGGTGACCTTGACGTAGCCGTTTTCGAGCGTGACGCGCTTGGCGTCGGCGGGATTGATGGCGGCGACGGCGCCAGGGGCCGGGGCAACCGGAGCGACCACGGGAGCGGCCTGACCGGCGGCGGCGGTTTCCACGGCCTTCGGGGCACCAGGGACGACCGGCGCCGGCTTCGGGGCGTTTAAGACGTAGAGGAACAGGGCCAGCGAGACGCAGCCGAGACCTAGAAAGAGATTCTTGCGATCCATGGAAAGTAAGCAGTGGGCGTAGGGAAGAGGCCCGCCGGGTGCAAGGCACAAGGCATAAGGTCACGTTTTACGGGCAATTTAGCCCGCAAGACCGGCCCCGCCCGCCTCTTACGACCCCGGCTTGGTGGCCGGAATCTTCGCCAATTCAGCCGGCACCTGGTCGGCGGCGTAAGTCGGGAAAGTCAGTTCCAATAAAGCGATGAAAGGCACCGTGAACTTGGTCTGTCCACCGGACCGGTCAACCAGGCTCGTCACGGCGACCGTAGTCGCCCCTTGCTGGGCGACGATGTCGAGGCACTCCTGCACGCGCCCCCCGCGGGTGACGACATCCTCGGCGATCAGGACGCGTTCGCCCGGGCGGAAGGTGAAGTTGCGGCGCAAGACCAGGCGATCGTTCTCCTTCTCCACGAAGATGAAACGGACGCCGAGCTGGCGGGCGAGTTCCTGCCCGACGACCAAGCCGCCCATGGCGGGAGCCAGGACGACGTCGCAGGGGTGGGCCGCCAACTTGGGACGGAGCAGTTCGATGAGGCGCGTGACCTTGTCCATGTACTGGCAAACCTGGGCGCACTGGAAGAAGTGACCGCTATGCAGGCCGGAACGCAGGACGAAATGCCCCGTCAGCAGGGCGCGGGAGTCACGGAAGATTTGGAGGACCTCTTCTTGGGACGAACTCATGGTGAAGTTGGTCTAATACCCCCACACGGCCAAGGGCGAGGCGATATCCTCGGGACGGAGGGAAATAAGAAAGGGTCGACCGCGGCGAGAACAGGGGTTATCCCTCCCCTACCCACCCCCATGGAAACCACCGAAGAAGCCGATAGCCCGGCCGCGCGGGCCCGCACCACGCTCATCGTGGCCACCGCCTGCTTCATGCTGTTGCCGGTCGGACTCTTCTACTGGATGAACCGCGCACCCGCCGTGGACCCCGCGAACGTCTGCAAGATGGTCTGGATTCCCGGCGGGGAATTCCGCATGGGTACCGGCAACGTCGACGACAAGCACAAGGAAGAAGGGCCCGTGCACAACGTCCAGGTCAAGGGCTTCTGGATGGATGAAACCGAGGTGACCAACGCCCAGTTCGCGGCCTTCGTCCAAGCCACGGGCTATGTCACCGACGCCGAGAAGGACCTCAGCGCCGCCGAGTTTCCCAACGCCCCGGCCGAATACCTCAAAGGTGGCTCGCTCATCTTCAAGCGCGTCCAAGGCGTCGACCCTTTCCAATGCGGCACGAGCGGCAACCTGCCGTGGTGGAAGTTCACGGCGGGGGCGACCTGGCGGACGCCCGAGGGTCCGGGTTCATCCATCGAGCAGCGCATGAACCACCCGGTCATTTGCCTGACCTGGAAGGATGTGCATGCCTTCGCGACTTGGGCCGGCAAGCGTCTCCCGACGGAAGCCGAATGGGAATTCGCCGCGCGGGGCGGCCTCAAGGACATGCCTTATGTCTGGGGCGCCGAAGAACGCCCCAACGGCAAATACCTCTGCAACCACTGGCAAGGCACGTTCCCGGCCAATGACACCGGCGAAGACGGCTTCCAGAGCGTCGCGCCGGTCGCCAGCTTCCCCCCGAACGGTTACGGCCTCTACGACGTCGCCGGCAACGTCTGGGAAATGTGCGAGGACTGGTATCATCCCGACTTCTACAAGATCTCGCCGGCCGTGAATCCGCTCGGGCCCGCCATCGGCTTCGACCCCGAGCAAACGGGTTTCGGCCAGCACGTCATCCGCGGCGGATCCTGGCTCTGCGACGTGGGCTACTGCTTCCGCTTCCGCGTGGGGTCGCGCCAAGGCCTCGACGCGCTGACGTCCACGAACCACGCGGGCTTCCGCTGCGTGGCCGACCGACCCGCGCCGAGCGCGCGGAAGTAAGCGTCACTTCTGCTCCTGATAGTCGAGGTCCTTGCCGTAGGTCTCCTCCATGCCCCAGAGGGCGAGGAAGGCGGCGCTGAAGCAGATCAGCGCCAAGACGCCGGCGGCCTGCGGGGCGCTGAGCCAAGGCTGTTCGCTCGTGCCGGTCAGCCAAGTGAAGCCTAAGGTGAGCGGCACGAGCGAACCACGGGCAAAGTTGGGTACGGTCGTGGCCACGGTGGCACGGAGGTTCGTGCCGAATTGCTCGGCGGCGATGGTCACGAAGATGGCCCAGTACCCCATGCCGAGGCCGAGGAGGAAGATGAGCCCGTAGAAACTGGTCGAGGTCCAGCCCGTCGTCCCCAGCAGGTAGACGCCCACGCAGACGGAGCTGAAGACCAGGAACCCGAAAACCGTCTTGCGGCGAGACTTGATCAGCTGGCTGCCGAAGCCGCTGCCGAAATCGCCGAAGGTGAGGCCGAGGTAGAAAAGCGCCACCGCGCGGCTGGACAGGATCGCCCCGTCGACGCCCATGGCCGGAGCGAAGTGCGAGCCAGCACGCTGGACGAGGATGCCGATCATGAACCACGTCGGCAACCCGATCAGGATGCAGCGTGCATACCGGGCGAAGCGGTCGCGGCTGGTGAACAGCGCGAAGAAATTGCCGCGAGCGACCGCGCCGGTCGCCTGTTCGGCCTTGGCTTGATTGAACATCCCGGACTCGCTTACGCCCACGCGCATGGCCAACAGCGCCAGGCCGAGGCCGCCGCCGATGAAGAAGTTGGTGCGCCAGGTCACGACCTCGGCCATAAGTCCGGCCACCACGGCCCCGAAGACGCCGACGGTCGCGACGAGCGCGGTGCCGTAGCCGCGCCGCTCCTTGGAGAGGGACTCCGACACGAGCGCAATGCAGCCGCCGAGCTCGCCCGCCAGGCCGATACCGGCGATGAAGCGCCAAGCGGCATACGCTCCGAAGGTATCCACGAAGCCGTTCGCGATGTTGGCCACGGAATAAAGCAGGATCGAACCGAAGAGCGTCGCGAGCCGACCCATCTTGTCGCCCAGGATGCCGAAGAAGATGCCTCCGAGGAGCATGCCCGCCATCTGCCAGGACATCAGGTCGTGGTACCACTGCCCTCCCTTGATGAGATGCCCAAGCCCGAGGTCGCGCAGGCTCTGCTCGCGCACGGTCATGAAGAGGGTCAGGTCGTAAATATCCACGAAATAACCAAGGGCACCGACGATGACGGCTGGATGCAGGAGGTCGCGCCACAAGGGACGGGGGGCAGACGAGAAATCGGGCTGGCTCATGGGAAAAGGGTCAGGCCTTCAAACCATGCAGGTTGGCCATCGAAATGCCAGAAAGCATTGCGCCGGTGACGCCCAAGAAGCCTTGGTCCGTACCGATGAGAAAGAGGTTGGCGACATCCGTCCGGCCATCCCGGCGCTTGGCGGGGGCCCCATAGATGGCGCCGTTCAGGTGACCCGTGAACTTCCGGACGGTCCGGGGGGTGAAGACATCCGTCGAGGTCTGCGCAGCATCATGAACGGCGTCCGTGACCGCCGGGAGGTGCGCCCGCGCCACGCGATTGAGACGCGTGCACCAAGCCTGCTTGTGCGCGAGGTATTCGTCTTCCGGCAAACGGCACCAGGCGTCATGGTTGGCCAGGGCGGTGACGCGCAACCAGCCTTCATCCAGCGTGCGACCGGGGCCGTACTGGTAATTGTTGGGGATGCAGATGACGCCCGAACGCGGATCCACCAAGTCCGCCGGAGCCCGGTATGAAAAACGTTCATCATCACAAAAGAAGATGATCGTGTCCCGCCAGCCGAACCCGGCGAAAGCCTGCGGCTCGTAGGTGGCGATGGTCTCGGCATAACCAAGGCGCCCAATCTCGCCGGCGCCGACGAGGGGCGCTTGATCGGAGCGCAGGCGCAAGGTCTCGACGGCGCCCGCCGAGGAGTACACGCGGTCGGCGGTGACCTCGGTGCCGTCGTCCAATGCGATGGCCGCCACGCGCTCCCCGCGGACCTCCAGGCGCCGGACGCCGCACTTCATGCGCCGTTCGACGCCATGCTCACGGCAACGGTCGACGAGCAAACGGATGACCTGGCGGACACCGATGAACGGACGCGCAAAACCCTCCTTGAACAAGGAACGCCACATGACCGCGAACTGCGAGACCTCGATGTCGTCCTCGACCGCGCTACCGTAGAAACAAGTCGGGAGCAGCAGCATGTCGCGCAGGAGCGGATCACCGAGGCGTTCATCCAGCAGCGCGCGGGCCGAGCCCCCCGGCGCCTCCAAGGCCGCCTCATCCAAGCCCGACAGATGGGCATCCAATGCCCGGAAGCGATCGATGGAACGGGGGAATTCGCGGGCGACATCCGCCTCGAAATCCGCGAAGCAATTGTTCACGCGCAGGTTCCGGCCGGCCATGGTGACGCGCGAGCCCACCTGCGGGCAAAGGTCGAGCTCTTCCCGGCGAATGCGGAGCTGCCGCATCAGCTTGACCAAAGGGGCCCCCTTCGCCCCCTCGGGCACCCAATTGGTGAGGGCGTGCAGGCCTACGTCGTACTTGCGCTGCCCGCGGGCGTAAAAGGAGTTCAGGCCACCCGCGGCGTTGTGCCGCTCGAGGACGAGGACCTTCTGCCCGAACATCCCAAGGCGCACGGCGGCCGCGAGGCCGGACATGCCGGCGCCGATGATGACCGCATCGTAATGGGAACTCGCGACGCTCACAGGCCTACAGTCCAAGACCGCGGACCGGGGTCAAGCGAACGCATCAAGGCGCGCTCAACTGCAGGACCTCTTCGGCCGCGCGGATCACTTGATCGGGGGTGATGCGGGCCAAGGCCCGGTCCATGCGCCGCCGGTAATCCGCCGGGTCCTCGCCCTCGAACGGCGTGGTGTCCACGCGCACGATCCGGTGCAGGACAGCCCACGGACGGGAACGGACGTAATCGGAGGGCCCAAAGACGCCCACCACGGGCGTATTCACCGCCGCCGCGAGTTGCAGGATGGGCGAGTCCGCCCCCATGAACAGCCGGGCACCGCTGATGAGTTTGGCGAGTTGCGGAAGGCCCAACCCACCCCGCGTCGGTTGCGCGGCGGGGCCAATCAGACCACACAGGGCTTCGGCGAGGATGCGCTCGGAAGACGTGGTGCCGGCGGAGACGACGATGCGGTCGACGCGGCGGCTGGCGACGAGCTCGCGCCCGACCTTGGCCCACTTGTCGATTTCGAAGACCTGGTCCTCACGCGAGGCTCCAGGGTGGATCACCGCATAGCGATGAGGCTCCACGGGCAATCCGTGTTCCGCCATGCGCGAGGCGGCATACCATAACCCGGGGACTTCTTGGCCCAAGCCCATGACCGCCGCCAAGACCGCATGGTCGCGCGACGCTTCGTGCGGATCGGCCACCGTTCCCGTGACGACCTGATGAAACCACGGGTACAGAGCCCAAGCGGGGCGACCGGCGCAGGCGCGTTTGGCGGCGCCGCTCCAGGCCACGAAGCGTCGGGACAAGGCATCGACGCCCAAGGCGACGGCCACGTCGAAACGCTGGCGACGCAGATGGCTAAGCAAGGCCCAGACCTCCCAAGCGCTGGACCGCGGGTCGAAGGCGACGATTTCGGCCACGATGGGACAACCCTCCAAGCCGGGCTCGCTCCCCGGGGTCGTCACCACGGTGACGGCCGCTCCGGGATGGCGTTCCTTGAGCGAACGGAAGGCCGCCGTGGTGGCGAGGGCTCCGCGCAGGCCGGAGAACTTGACCACCAGGAGGCGCATCAGGAAATGCCCTGGGCTTGATTATCCCACAGACGCCGAAAGAGCTCGTTCGTGCGGTAAACCTCTTCGCGCGGGCCGTCGGCGACGATGCGGCCGCCCTCGAAGACCAGCACCCGGTCCACATCACGGATGGTCGAGAAACGGTGGGCCACGATGAGCGTCGTGCGGCCCTTCATCAACTGGGCGAGGGAGTGCTGGATGCTCCGCTCGGTGTCGGTATCCAAAGCCGAGGTGGCCTCGTCGAGGATGAGGATCGGGGCATCCTTGAGGAACGCGCGGGCGATGGAGACCCGCTGGCGCTGCCCGCCCGAAAGGCGCGAGCCCCGCTCCCCCACCCGCGTGGCGAAGCCCTGCGGCTGAGCCTCGATGAACTCCAAGGCCCCCGCCAACTGGGCGGCCGCGCGGACCTCCGCATCCGTGGCCGCTGGACGACCGAGCCGAATATTTTCGGCGATGGTCTCGTCGAACAGCACCGGCTCCTGTGAGACGAGAGCGATATTGGCGCGCAAATCGGCCTGCTGGACCGAACGCAAATCATGGCCATCGACCCGGATCGAGCCGGACCGCGGATCGAAGAAGCGGGGCACGAGGTTGACGAACGTGCTCTTGCCGGCCCCGCTCGGACCGACCAAAGCCACCGACTGGCCGGCCGGAATACGCAACGTGACTTCGCTCAAGATCGGCTCGGCACCATAGGCGAAAGTCAGCTGATCCAAGACGATCTCCCCGCGCACACGACCCAACGCGCGGGCACCCGGTGCGTCGTCCACCTCGATGGGGGCCTCGAGGATCTCCGTCAGGCGCTCCAAGCCCGGCTCGGCCATGCTGAGGCGGCTGCTCACATACCCGATCCGCTTCAGCGGGCCATAGGCCAAGTAGAAAGCGGCGATCAGGGCGAGGAGCTCTTCAAAGCGGAAGCCGATGCCCGCGCCGACGCCGATGGCCAAGGCGATCCCGATGGCCGCTGAGATCTCCAGGAGCGGCGACAAGGCCTTCTCGTAACGGACCAGCTTGGCCTGAATCCGCAGACCCTCGCGGCTGGCGGCATCGAACCGGGCGCACTCGCGGTCCTGCAAACCATACGCACGCACCTCGCGGGCGGACTGCAGGTTCTCCACGGCGATGCCGTTCAGGTCCGAGGCCGAAGCGAGGCCCGCGCGGGCGCGGCGCTGGATGGCGGTGCCGATCGACCGCACGAGGAAAACGGCGGCGGGCACGACCAGGAGGCAGCCCAGGAACCAGTAGCCGTCGGGCTTGGACAGGCAAATCCACGTCACGTAACCGAGGGCGAAGAGCAACGTCAGCGGCTGAATCAGAAGGTCGTTCGACACATCCACCAGGACCGTGCGGACCGAGTTGGCGTCATTGATCACCCGCTGCAGGAGGTCGCCGGTCGGCAACTTGGCGAAGAAACCCAGGTGGAGCCGCTGGAGCCGGGCGAACACCGCCCGCCGGACCGACTCGACCACGCGCAGGCCGGCGAGGTTCAGGAGATAGTTGGCGGAAAATTCCGAGAGGCCCCGGATGCAGAAAACGGCCGGCAGGAAAGCGACGGCGAAAGCCACCTCGTGCCCCTTCGGCAAGTGAAGGGGCTCCCAACCCAACCAAGCCGGGAAGGCGATGAGCGGCGCCGCCCGCTGGGCCTCCGAACCGAAAACGGCCGGCAAAACCTTCCCGATCAGGAAAGGAATCCCCAGCGCGCTGCTGGCCGCGAAACAGACGCCCGCCAAGAGCGCCAACACCAAAAGCCGCCGACTCCCCTTAAGGTGGACCAAGTAGGCTCGGTAGCGGCGGTTGAACACCACCCCAGCGTGGCGGGAAGCCCGCACGGTGGAAACACCAAAAACCCGGTCAGGCCTTCTTCGGGAAGGCCACCGAAAGAGCGATGGCTATCGCCAAGATGACGCCGATGACGCCCAAGGAAACCTGGGTGGGCAGATGGACCACGCCAGCATTCACAAACAACTCGGGCACCCAAGCGGCGATCTGCCCGTCGGGCTGGCCTAGCTTGGCGGCCCACGGCAGGATCATCTTGATGCCGATGAAGACCAAGATGAACGCCAAGGCCGGCTTAAGGAAGCGGACATACTGGACGAAGCCGCTGAGCGCGAAATACATCGAACGCAGACCCATGATCGCGAAAATGTTCGAGGTGAAGGCGATGAAGCGGCGTTCCTCGATCGCCATGCCGGGCGGCAAGATGCCCAGGACCGCCGGAATCGAATCCAAGGCGAAGATCAGGTCCGTGCCTTCGACGACCAGGAGGACGAGGAACAGCGGCGTGAACACGCGTCGTCCGTTCTCGACCGCCCAGAAAGAATTTCCGTGGAGGTGAGTGGTCAACGGGATGCACTTGCGGGCGACCTTGACGATGAAGTTCTCCTCCATGCTCTTGCCTTCGTTTTCATCTTTGGCGAATGCCAGCTTGAAGCCCGTGAAGAGCAGGAACGCACCGAACACCGGGAGCAACCAAGTGAAGCGGTCGACGGCGGCAACCCCCACGATGATGAAGAGCGCGCGCATGGCCACGGCCCCGAGAATACCCCAGAACAGGACACGATGCTGCAGGCGCTCGGGGATGCTGAAGTGCGCGAAGACGAGGATGAAGATGAAGAGGTTGTCGACCGACAGGGCTAACTCCAAGATGTAAGCCGCCGCGAACAGCTCGGCGACCTCGGAGCCCGGATGCTCCGGGGTGTTGACGAAAGCGCTCAGCAAGAAGGCGAAGGCCCCCGCCAAGCTCACCCAGACGACGCACCAAGCAACGGCCTTACGGAAGCTCGGGGCCTCCTCTTTCTTGCTGAAAACCCCCAGATCCAAGGCCAGCATGACGCCGACGAAGGCAAGGAAGGCTCCCCACGCCCAACCCGGGATGACAAGAGGGGCTTCAGCGGCCAGAAACAGGGAGTTCACAGGGCAAGAACTTACCTTAATCCACGGGGAGTCAAGCCGACCCCGCCGAAGGAGGCTTGCCCGCGACCCCGACCCCGAACTAGATGAACCCCGCGTTCCCGTAGTTCAACGGATAGAACATTGGTTTCCTAAACCGAGGATGTGGGTTCGATTCCCGCCGGGGACAGCAGGGGCTTCAGCGCTTCAGGCGGAAGCCCTGGATGCGCGTCGCGGAGGAGCCACGGTAGATGTTTTCGACGTCTTTGAGCTGCATAAGGACCCAAGGAGCCATAATGCTGTCTCCATTCTTGGTCATCACGATATCATCCGCTATGTAAACGCATGAATGGATGCCTTCCCCGCGTTCCATGAAGCAAAGGACGTCGCCGAAGGTAAAAGGCGGATCAATCGCCGCATAGCCATTCATCAAGCGAGCGGCGGCTTTACTCATATCCAAGTACTGGTTGTCTGGCTCGAGGTTGAAGAAATTGAGCGCAGTCCAATGACAGTCAGGAAAATACCCCTTAGCCCGCAATGTCATATCGGGATAGGTATAGATTCTTTGGCGGGCGAAGGCCGGCAGGAAATGGGTGATATCCACCGTCTGCTCAGCACGCCTTTGCGTCACCGCACGCAAAAAAGTGAGTTGCGGGGAGTCAGGCTGTTGCGCAGCCCAATAATCCAGGAAGGCGCGTCGGTCTCCCTTCAAGGGCAGCTTGAGCTCCACGAGCAAACTGCGGACCCGAGTCAAGCCACGGAAAGTGTTCCGAACCTCCGTCGGATCTTTCGCCAAGGCGAGCAGTACCTCGATGTCGCTGAAGGCGATTACGTCACCTCGTTGCCAAAGCAAGCCCCGGAACAGTTTGGTTTGAGCTTCATTAAACCCAGAGCCGGCCAACCAGTCATCCAGGTCCGAGCCCAGCATAAAGAAAGGATCGCGCTGGTATTCGTTGGCGGATGAGCGCGCCAGTTCAAGATAGAGCGCCGAACGGACCGGCACGGACAAGGAGGTAACCTCCTCGACGGTTGGGAAAAGACTGATGACATTGCCGCTGATGGTGCGGCTGGCGGGATTAAGCAGGCGGTCTATAAGAACAGATGATAGCCCAAATCGCTGCAAGTCGGCACGGACCGCGGACTCGGTCGTCTGTTCAAAAACCCACCGCGGGACCGCATTAGGCTTCGCAACGGCAGCCAGAAGCGTGTCCGACGGCTCGAGGTAGACGACCCGCACCTGCAATTCACCCCAAGGGCCAGGCTTTGCCGACCAGAAAGGCTCCTCGCCGAGCGCCTCCACCGCCAGGGGGCTTAAGCAAGCCCACATCAGAGCTACTAGGACAAAAGTGCGTTTATTCACGGCTTTTTATAAGCATCTGGCTCAACTTGATTTTGAATATGAACGCCCAGCCGAGTGCTGGCGAGGTTTAATAATTGAGCCCTAACTCGTTTCGCATTGTGCAATGGGCTGCTTAGGGGCAGGGATAAAGGCCCTTTTCCCTTCCCGTGGCCCGTCCTCCGTCCAAAAAAGCGCCTGCCCCCCGCGGCCGCACCGCCAAACCCTCCAAACGCCCCGCCAAAGGCCGTACGCCGCGGCGCCAAGCCGACGCCGCCTCGACCTCCACGCCGGAAGCCGCCAAAGGCCAAAAGGGACAGCGCATCGGCGTCCTGATCGACGCGGACAACGTCTCGCACCAACACCTCCCCACCCTGCGCCGCTTCATCGGCGAAACCCCCATCGCGGCCGCCCGCGCCTATGGCGACTTCCAAGGTCGCCTCAGCGGCTGGCGGGCCTTCGCCCAGGATTGGCCGGAACTCGAACTCGTCGACCAACGCAGCTACACGCCCGGCAAGAACGCCGCCGACATGCGCCTGACGATCGATGCGGTCAAGTTGATGGCCGCGGCCGAGCCGCCGACGACCCTCATCTTCGTCACCAACGACAGCGACTTCACCCCCGTGGTCGAAGACGCCAAGCGCCTCGGCGTCCGGATCGTCGTCATGGGCGAACGCACCCACAAGGCGCTCCGCTCGACGGCCCATCACTACCTCAACCTCTCGGAACTGCGCGAACGCATGGAATCGGAAGAGCGCGCGAAGTCCGACCCGCGGGCCGCGCTGGCTTTGCTGGCCCAAGCGATCCGCGAACTGACGCCGAAGACCAAGCCGAAGGCCTTGGAGTTGCTCGAGCAATTCGAGAAGATGCTGCCCGACCTCCGCTTCGGCGACGTCCGTCCACCGCGCCCCGCCGCGCCCGCGCGCGAACCCCGCCCGGCCCGGGAACCCCGCCCCGCCCGGGAACCGCGTGGCCAACGTCAGCCTCGCGAACCGCGCCCGGAAAACAACGGCGGCAACGGCCAGGATTACCGCGATACGCCCAACCTTTCCGCCGCGCAACAGGCCCAAGGCAAAGCCGAAGCCGACCAGCGCCGCCAGCAACTATTGGCCCGCAAGGACATCATCGAGGCGCTCATCGACGTGGCCACCGGGCTCGCCCCGGAGGGCGAGTGGATCAAGGTCGAGGTGATCAAGAAGTTCCTGATCCAAGAATACCCCGGCCTCGAACGCGACGCCCCGCGCTACGCCAAGTTCTACCGCATGCTCGAGGATACCGGCTGCTTTGAAGTCCAGCTGCAGGGCTCGACGGTCATGGCCAAGCTCAAGCCTCAGCCCGGCGAAGAACCGCGCGGCGCCTGATCACTTCCCGATCGTCCGCGCGAGGAAATCCAAGGTCGGCTCCGCGAGGTCGGGCTGGGCGCTCTTGGTTTCCTTCCTCGTCTCGTTGCCGTTGCCGGCCCAGCGCAGCGCGACGCGCGTCCAACCCTTCCCCTTCGGGTGCAGGTCGAAGGTGTGCGGCGCACCATCGACGACGATCAGCTCGTGCGCGACCTTGGCCTTGGTCAAGGCCGCCGCCATGTCCCTGGACTGCTGGATATCCACCGTCGTGTCGGCGGTGCCGTGCAGGATCAACACGGGCGGATCCTTCGCGTCGGCCTGCTGCTCGGGAAGGTAGGCGGCCTGCTGGGCCGCGCCGACGCCCGGGACGTCGCCCTTGCCGTGCTTGGAGAAATTCACCACGCCGTACATGTCGATGACCGCGGCCACCTGCGCCGAGACGGTCGCCTTGGGATTGCCCCCCGGGCCGCTCTTGTCATCCGAGAGGCCGACCATCAGCGCAAGGTAGCCACCCGCCGAACCACCCGCGACGGCGATCTTCTCGGGATTCACGCCAAGCGCCTTCGCATGCGCGCGCACCCAGCGGACGGCGTCCCGGCAGTCGGCGATGTTTTGCGGCCACACGCCTTCCTTGGTCTTGGGGCCGAGGACGTAGTTGCAGCTGACGACCACATAGCCGGCCCGAGCCAAGTCGGCGCTGACGCTCGCGGAACGGTACTCGGCCTTATCCCCGCCCGTGAAGCCACCACCATGGATGAAGACGACCGCCGGACGATCCGACCGCGCCGGCCCGTTCGGCAGATAGAGGTCGAGCTTCTCCTTTCGCTCCGGCGCAAGGAAGGTCAGGTCGCTGAGACGGAAGACCGGGTTCGGCATCTCCATGGTGAACACCTTGCCCTTCTGCGCTTCGCGCAGGCGCGGGAGGTCAGCTAAGGCCGCTGGCTGGCCGGCCTCAGCGATGTCATAGATGCGTAGCCTGGCTTGGTCGGGTGCGGCCAAGAGCGTCGCGGCGGCAAACAGGAGGAGGAAACGCATGGGGGCGGGGCTGGAGAGCATCCAATCCCGCCCCCCACGGGCAGTCAATCCGCCAACGGTTGCTCAGGACAAAGCGTAGGCGTAACCGTCGACGATGGCCCGCAAGGACGCCTCGACGAGGTTGGCGCTGACGCCGACCGTGCCCCAGGAGCGGGTGCCGTCGCTGGAACGGACGACGACGCGGGTCTGCGCCGAGGTGCCATCCTGACCAGCGAGCACCCGGACCTTGTAGTCGGCGAGGTGCACTTTCTTCAATTTCGGGAAAGCCTTCACGAGGGCTTCGCGCAACGCTTGGTCCAAGGCATGCACCGGGCCTTCGCCTTCGGCGACGGTGAGGGATTCCTTGCCATCGATGCGCACCCGCACCGTGGCTTCGCAACTGGCGTCCTTGAGGCCGCCCTGCACGGAGATATGGTACTTCACGACCTCGAAAGGCACGACGGCGGACTTCCCCATGTGGCTGCGGAGCAGCAAGGCGAGCGAGGCATCGGCATCCTCGAAGCTCCAACCCTTGTGCTCGAGCTTCTTGAGCTCATCCAACGCGACGCGCGTCGACGGCGCGTCCTTGTCGAGTTCGATCCCGAGCTCGGCGGCCTTGAGGAGGAGGTTGCTGCGGCCCGACTGGTCGCTGACGAGGACGTCGCGGGCGTTGCCGACGGCGGACGGGTCGACGTGCTCGTAGGCGGCGGAGAACTTCCGGATGGCGTCGACGTGCGTGCCGCCCTTATGGGCGAACGCGGCGGCGCCGACCCACGGACGACGCGGATCGGGGGCCTGGTTGGTGACGCCATCGACGAAGCGCGAAAGCGCGGTGAGGCGCTTGAGCGAAGCCGCCGGGACGCAGCTCCAGCCGCGCTTGATCTGGGCGACCGGGATGACGGCCGTGAGGTCGCAATTGCCCGTGCGCTCGCCGATGCCGTTCATCGTGCCCTGCACATGGACCGCGCCCGCGTCCAACGAAGCCAAGGCATTGGCGAGGGCCAAGCCGGAGTCGTCGTGGGTGTGGATGCCGATGGCGGCCTTGACGGCGGCCCGGGCATGGCGGGTGGCTTCGGCGACTTCATCGGGCAGCGAACCGCCATTGGTGTCGCAGAGGACGATGCGCGAGGCACCGGCTTCCGCGGCGGCGCGGAAACAAGCCGCAGCGTAGGCGGGGTCTTCCTTCCAGCCATCGATCGCGTGCTCGCAATCGTAGACGACCTCGCGGCCGTGGGACTTCAGGAAGGCCACCGTATCGGCGATCATCGCCAGGTTTTCCTCGGGCGTGCAGCGGAGGACTTCACGGACATGCAGGGCCGAGGTCTTGCCGTAGATGGTGACGACCGGGGTCTCCACCTCGAGGAGGCCTTTGACCTGAGCGTCTTCGGAGGCGCGGATGCCCTTCTTGCGGGTGGAACCGAAAGCCGCGAGTTTGGCGTGCTTGAACTTCAGCTTGCGGGCTTCGTGGAAGAACTCGATGTCGCGCGGGTTGGAACCCGGCCAGCCACCTTCGATGTAGGTCACCCCGAAGCGCTCGAGCTCCTGGGCGACGCGCAGCTTGTCGGCGACCGAGAAATGAATCCCCAGGCCCTGCGAGCCGTCGCGGAGGGTGGTGTCGTAGATTTCGATTTTTCGTGCCATAGTGGTGGGGGAGGAGAAATGTAGGGGAGGTCGCCGTTCCGGTAGCCGCGGAACGGGAAGTCGCCGGAGGCGAGCCGTTCAGCGGGCTTAGAGCCCGATGATGATAATCGCAGGGATAATGGCACGACCGCCCACGAGGGGAAGGGTCTGAGACTGTGCCGGGTATTCCATGGGAGAGAGCCAAGTCCAAGGAAATCCCCCTGTTGAGTCAAAGGCAAAGGCAAGGCGGCGCAGACTCGGCTCGCCAAAAGCATCATTTTAGCCAAAAAAGCCGAAATGCGAAACCTGCTCGCCTTCCTCGCCCTCCTTGGGAGCACGGCTTGTGCCCAGGCCCAGTGGAATATTTTCGCGGAAAAACTCCCCGCCCCCGGTTCTTGGGCGACCTATCAGATCAAGAAAGTTTCCCCGGAGCCCGCGGGCGAGCCGTCCATCATCAAGCTTTCCATCCGCGACGGAGGCATGGTCAAGGACAAGCCGCACGTTTGGTTGAGCGTCGAGCCGGTGTCGTGGCTAGGTTCCAGCCACAAGGCGCCGCTCCGGTTCCTCGTCCCCAAAGACCTCAGCCGTGAAGGCGCGAACAAGCTGCTGGAGTCGTCCGCGGAAATCCTCTTCTCCGAACCCGTCAAAGGGCCTTGGCACATGCTCCCCGAAGACGTGGCCTCCATCGCCGAGAAGGCCGGCTACAAAACCACCAATACCCTTGAGCCCGAGACCACCGCCGCCGAACCGCTGACGCTCGGCACGAAAACCTTCCAGTGCCGACGGCTCAAGATGGAGTCCTACACCATCATCGACCCACCGTTCGTGAAGAAGCAGACCATCATCCTCCGCGGCACGGTCTGGCGCGATGACGCGACGCCCTTCGGCGTCGTCCAGGCGAAATGGACCGAAAAAACGATCAAGGCGGAAAAGATCCGCGAAGACGAGAAGGTCATCACGCTGGTCGAGTTCGGCAAAGACGAGACGCCGCCCCCACCCCTCGACCACGGCGAGCGGTTCTCGCTGATGCGCCTGCTGCTCAACCGCTGAAATGGTCCGGCCCGCCTGATGAAATCAAGCGGGCCGGTTTGAAGTGGTGGCCTGAGTCGGAATCGAACCAACGACACGACGCTCTTCAGGCGTCTGCTCTACCAACTGAGCTATCAGGCCAAATTAACTAGAGGTTGAAGGTGACCAAAGACCCCCTCCCCTGTCAATCCGACAAGGAAGGGGTCAAAAACGGGCTTAGAAAGCGAATTTCCAAGCCGAAAGGCGGCGTTCCACCTCGGCGATAACCTCGGCTTCACCGGCCTCGCCCTTGTCCGAGACGAAGGTCACGGAGAAGCGGACGAAGGCACCGCAGTCGTCCCACGGCACGGTCGAGATGAGGTGCTCGGTGATCATCCACTGCGAGAAGGACTCGCCGGAATCGAAGTTCACCGTACCCGTCGCACCCGTGGCCGACTTCGGCGCCGGCATGTAGAGGAAGAAACCGGCGCCGGGCTTGCGCACCTGGAAGCCGAGCTTGGCGAGGACGCCGACGAGCTTGTCCATGCGGCGCGAATACTTCGCGGCGATGGCCTTCGGGATGGAAGCGTCATCGAGACCGGCGACGCCCGCCTTCTGAATGCCGAGGAACTGGCCCGAGTCGGAATTGTCCTTCACGTCGCCGTAGGCGCGCACGATGAGGGCGTTGCCCGCGACGAAACCGATGCGCCAGCCAGTCATGTTGTGGCTCTTGGACAGCGAGTGCAGCTCGACGGCGACATCCTTCGCGCCCGGGACCTGCAGGATCGAAACCTGCTCGGCACCGAAGTGGAGCGAGCCGTAAGCCGCGTCCTGGATGACGATGAGGTTGTGCTGCTTGGCGAAAGCGACGACTTCCTCGAAGAACTTGCGGGTGGCGCAGGCGCCCGTCGGGTTGTTCGGGTAGTTGAGGACGAGCACCTTGGCCTTGGCGAGGACGTCGGCGGGGATCGACTTCAGGTCCGGCAGGAAGTTGTTCTCGGCCGTGAGCTTCAAGTTGTGGACGAGGCCACCGTAGTACTTGGCGTGCGTGCCGAAGACCGGGTAACCGGGGACGGTCATGAGGACGTAGTCACCGGGATTGATGAAGCACGCCGGCATGATCGACAGCGCCGCCTTGGAGCCGATGGAGTGCAGGACTTCGGTGTCGGGATCGACGGTCACGCCGAAGAGGTTCTGCATGTAGCGGGCCGCGGCCTGCTTGAAGTCCGCGCCGCCGTTGTCGGCGTAGCCGCGGTTCTCGGGCTTGGCGGCTTCGGTCTGCAGGGCCTTGACGACCTGCGGGAAAGCCATCTCGTCCGGCTCGCCGACGCCGAGGTCGATCAGGGCGACGTCGGGCTTGGCCTTCTTGGCGGCGGCCTTGGCGCGCTTGATCTTCTCGAACTTATAGATGGCGGTGGACTTGCCGTAATTGACGCCGCCGATGCGTTCGGCGAAGAGCTGCTGGATATAGGGGTCGGACATGGCGAGGAGACCTCGAAAAAGAGGGACAAAAGGGCCGATGGCAAGCGGTCATCACCGTTGCCTTGCGCCAGCCACGCCCACGGCCAGCCTTAAGCCATGGAAACCCCTGCCTCGCGCGGTTCGGTCATCACACTGGTCGTCCTCCTCGGCTTAACCCTCGGCCTCGGCGCCCTCGGCTCGCTGGCGACGGTACCGCAGATTCCCGGGTGGTACGCCCAGCTCCAGAAGCCGGCCTTCAACCCACCCAACTGGATCTTCGGTCCCGTCTGGACGACCCTCTACGTCCTCATGGCGGTCTCCCTCTGGCGGGTCTGGCGCTCCACCCATGCCGATGCGCTAAAAACGAAAGTCGCCTTCTTCCTGATGCTCCTGCTCAACGCCGCGTGGTCGCCCGTCTTCTTCGCGCTGCACCGCCCCGACCTCGCGCTCTGGATCATCTACTTCTACGTCGGCGCCCTCGCCCTGCTCATCCGGTACCTCTGGCGCCAAGACCGCCTCGCGGCGGCCTTGCAGTTCCCGCACCTCGCGTGGGTGCTCTTCGCGACCGCGCTGAACTCGGCCATCGCGAGCCTCAATCAATAAAACAGGCCCCGGAAACCGGGGCCTGCGTCAACGACTGAATAGACGCTTAGGCGTCGAGCTTGGTCCAGCGGGCGTTCGCCTTCGAGGACTTCACCGCCGCGGCCACGAAGGCCATGCCGGTGACGCCATCGTCGATCGTCGGGAAGTCGTAACCAGCCTTCGGGGCCTTGCGGCCGGCAAGTCGGTCCCGCACGGCTTCCGTGACGGAACGGTAGATGTTCGCGAAGGCTTCGATGAAGGCTTCTGGGTGGCCAAACGGGGTGCGCGTGTACTTCTTGGCCTCCGGGCCGTTGTAGGAGTTGCCGCGGCGCCAAACCTGGCGGGGAGCCTCGGCGAACTTCACGGTGAGTTCGTTCGGATGCTCCTGATGCCATTCCAGCGAAGCCAGCGTGCCATAGACGCGGATGTTGAGGTTGTTCTCGTCGCCCGTGGAGATCTGCGAGGAATGCAGGATGCCCTTCGCGCCGCCCTTGTAGCGGAGCAGCATGTTGGCGTCGTCGTCGAGCGGACGGCCGGGGATGTAGGTGCTGAGGTCGGCGGCGACTTCGGCGAGCTCGAGGCCCGTGATGTACTGGGCCAGGTTCTCGGCGTGCGTACCGATGTCGCCGACGCAATTGGAGAGGCCCGAGAGCGTCGGGTCCATGCGCCAGTTGGAGATCTTGGTGTCCTGCTTGGACTTCAGCGCGGTGATCGCGTACCCCTGCGGGTACTCGACGACGACCTTGTTGATCTTGCCGAGCTTGCCGGCGCGGACCATCGCACGGGCTTCCTTCACCATCGGGTAACCGGTGTAGTTGTGGGTCAGGGCGAAGATGAGGCCGCTCTTCTTGGCGAGCGTGCGCAGCTGCTTGGCTTCGGCGAGTGAGTAGGCGAGCGGTTTCTCGCAGACGACGTGGATGCCGGCTTCGAGGAAGGCCTTGGCCACCGGGTAGTGCATGTCATTGCGCGCGACGATGGTGACGAAGTCGATGCGGTCCGGACGCTTGGCCTCGGCCTTCGCCATCTCCTGGTAGGAGGCGTAGACGCGTGCCGCGTCGAGGAAGAAATCCTCGCCGGAGAGGCGGGACTTCTCGGGGTCCGAGGAAAACGCGCCGGCGACGAGCTCGATCTGGCCGTCGAGGGCCGCGGCCATGCGGTGCACGCCGCCGATGAAGGCGCCACGGCCGCCACCGACCATGCCCATGCGAAGTTTACGGTTCTTGGTAGCCATAGGAGTTAGATGGAAACGGGCTTGCCGGTCTTCGCCGAGGCGTAGATCGCATCGATGACCTGCATGAGGCGGAGGGCCTGCTCCGGCGTATTGAGCGGGGCGGCCTTGCCTTCGATCGCCTCGATGAAGTTGGCGGCGCTGGCGATACGACCCATGTCCTCGCACGCCGGGGTGACGATGGAGCGGTTCACGCTGTGGCCGTTCTCCTGCACGTAGAGTTCGCAGGTGTCGATTGCGGTATTATCGAGACCGTCGATGCCGAAGAGGCGCTCGACCTTACCGCCAGCCTTGGTGCCCTGGAAGACGACCGAGACCTCCTCGCGCTTGACCATCTCCGCCCAGGAAACCTGGAGCGTGAGGACTTGGCCGGTCTTGAACATCACGAAGCCATGCGCGGCGTTCTCGACGTCCGTCACTCCGCCCACGCGGTCGGGGATGCCCCACGGGCCCTTGAAAGACTTGTCTTCGATGAAATCGTTGAAGGTCTGGCCGAGCACATGCGCGGGCTCCGGGTAGCCCATGAAGTACATGGCGAGGTCGACCATGTGCAGGAGGTCGATGAGCGGACCGCCGCCCGAGAGTTCCTTGGTCGTGAACCAACCGCCGAAGCCCGGGATGCCGGTGCGGCGGATCCACTTCGCTTGCGCGGAGTTGATCTTCCCGACCTGGCCCGCGGCGACGTACTTCATCATCGCCTGCGACTCGGGGCGCGCGCGGTTGTTGAAGTTGAACATCACCTTCTTGCCCGACTTCTGGGACGCGGCGATGATGCCGTTGACTTCCGCGGCGCTGAGGGCCGGGGGCTTTTCACAGAAGACGTGCTTGCCGGCGTGGAGGCACTGGATCGCGAGGGACGCGTGGAACTTGTTTGGGACGATGATGCTGACGGCGTCGAGCTCCTTGCATTCGGCGAGCATGGCGTCGACGGACTCGTAGGCGTGCTTTGCACCCCACTTGTCAGCGGCCTTACGGGCCGCACCCGGAGCGGCGTCCGCGATCGCGACGATTTCAGCGCCGGCCTGCTTGAAGCCGGCGGCGTGGTACTGGAGCATGCCGCCTGCCCCGATGATGCCTACTTTGATTGCCATAAAGGTACGGTGCGGGAGTTGCGGTTACTTCTTGGCCTTCTGCTTGGCCTTGTCGAAGGCGGCATCGAACGCGACCTTGTTGGTCGGGAACGCCAGCTTCTTGACGAAGGCGCAGGATTCGGTGGCGCCATGGAAACGATCCATGCGGCCATCTTCCCACTCGACGGAAAGCGGGCCGGCGTAGCCGACGTCGTTGAGGGCGACGATGACGTCCTCGAAGCGGATGTCGCCGCGGCCGACGGAGCGGAAGTCCCAGGCGCGACGGGCGTCGCAGAAATCGGTGTGACCACCGAACACGCCGACGGTGCCGTCACCGTGACCCCACCAGACGTCCTTCATGTGGGCGTGGTGGATCTGCTTACCGAAGGTGCGGATGAACTTCACGTAGTCGACGCCCTGATAGCCGAGGTGGCTGGGGTCGTAGTTGAAACCGAAGCGCTTGTGGTGGCCGACGGCCTCAAGGGCGCGCTGGGCCGAAGCGATGTCGAAGGCGATTTCGGTCGGGTGCACTTCGAGGGCGAAGAAGACGTCGTGCTTCTCGAAGGCCGCCAGGATGGGCTGCCAGCGCTTGGCGAAGTCATCATAACCTTTCTGCAGGAACGCCTGGTTGGTCGGCGGGAAGGCGTACAGCGCGTGCCAGATCGAGGAACCCGTGAAGCCGTTGACGACGACCTTGCCGGAACCCTTCGGCTTCTTGGCCATGTACGCCTTGCCGGCGTTGAAGAACTTGCGGGCGGCTTCGGCGGTCAGCGCCATTTCCTTGGCGGCGCGCTGGCGGACGCCTTCGGGCTTACCATCACCCCACACATGCGCGGGGAGGATGGACTTGTGGCGTTCGTCGATGTTGTCGCAGGTGGCCTGACCGACGAGGTGCGAGGAGATCGCCCAGCAACCGAGGTCGTGCTCGGCGAGCAGCGCCCAGACGGATTCGATGTAACCCTTTTCCTTCACGGCGCGGGTGACGTCGAAGTGGTCGCCCCAGCAGGCGAGTTCCACGCCTTCGTAGCCCATGGCTTTGACCTTGGGGAGGAGTTCGGCGATCGGGAGGTCGGCCCACTGGCCGGTGAAGAGAGTAACGGGGCGTTGGGACATGGCAGGAGGGATTGGGGACCTATGAGTCAGCCAATCCCTCCGCTTTGTTCAAGCGGGCAATGCAGGAAACCGCTCGAAACCGCTTACTGGGCCAAGGCCTTCGCGAGCTCGGCCTCGAGGGCATCGTAAGCCCCGCGCAGGCTGGCGTCAGGCGAGACCTGACCAGGTGCGGGTGCGCAGAAAACGGCCTCTAAATCAGCCATTTTCGCACCGCAGGCCGCATGGGCCGCCCGTAAGGCCGCACCCAGGGCCGCGGAGTCCGAGACGGCCAAGCGGAGCACCGGAGCCCCAAAGACATCGGCGAAAATCTTGGCGACGGATGGGTTCTCGGACGCCCCACCGGTCAAGAGGAGGTGCGTCGTCGGAGTCCCCACCCAGCGACTATGCAAACGGAGGCTCAAGGCTTGGCCTTCGACCGCGGCGCGCGGCAACGTAGCCTGCGTGGCCGGGGCACCCAGAGCGATACGACCCGCGGCGCGACGTGGCGTGATTTCCGTCTCCTCCATCGGCAGGAGCGCGGCCCGCGCGGCGGGAGCGGCGTCGACGGCGGCCGAGAAAGCCGCCCAGTCAGCCAAGCCGCATTCGCGCCGAATCGCTTCGCGCGCGAGCGAACCGTTGCGGACGCAAATCAGGCTCATGCTGCCGCCTTGCGGGTTGCCGAAAGCATGGCCAAGACCAGCGCCGTCGGTACGGATGCCTTCGATGGCCGCGAAGAGCGTGTCGCTCGTGCCGAGGCTGATGACGACCTTGCCGGGCTTGGAAGCGCCCATGCCGACGAGGCTGGAAGGGTTGTCACCCGTACCGATGACGACTTGGCACTGCGGTGCGAAGCCGTAGCGGTTAACGAAGTACGCAGAGATGGGTCCAGCCACCGTGGCACCTGGACGGACCGGCGGCAGTTTTTCGGCGAGGCCGGGGGCGGTGGCGGCCAGCGCAGCGGGCGACCAATCGCCCTGGCGGATGTCCATGAGGTTCATGCCAGCGCCATCACCCGTATCGATCGCGGCATCCTTGCCGGCCAAGACCGAGGCGAAGAACGAAGAAACCAAGTGGATCCGGCGCGTACGGGCCCAACCCGCCGGGTCAGACTTATAGAAACGCCGGATCTGCGGACCCGTGAAGCGCGGCGTCGCCACGCTGCCGGTCAGGTCGCAGACCGCTTGATCGCCCCCCAAGGTGGCCGCGATTTCAGCGCACTCCGCGTTCGTCGAAGAATCCATCCAGATCGGCGAGGTCGCGCGAGCGAGCACCGACTTGAACTTGGCGGCCAACGTCGTGGCGCGGTCGCCATCCGCCAACGCGGCGGTGTAACCCTCGGCGAGGTAGACGCTGCCGTGCTGCTGCCCCGACACCGAAACGGCGTCGACCTTCGACAGGTCCGTCAGCTTGGCCAGACGCTCGAGCGCGAGCTCGAGACCGTCCAGCCACAGCAAAGGATCCGCGTGGACGACCCCACCCTGCCCGCCGGGCAGGAAACCTTCGGGATGCCCCCGGCCCGGGAAGTCGGGACCAAAACCCGCGCGGGCGCGGGCCAAGGTCTTACCGACTTGCGTGTCGAGCACGAGCGCCGTGGCGCTCTGCGTGGACAAGTCCAGACCGAGGACGATCGCCATGAGGGCTTAGCGGATGTACTCGTTGATGAGGTTCTCGAGCAGCTCTTGGCGGCCGGAAGCGAGGCGCGGGGCCTGGATCCCTTGGGCGTAAGCGTCGAGCTGGGCGAGGGTGACCTTGCCGGACTCGATCTTCTTGCCGATGCCAGCGTCCCACGAGGCGTAACGCTTCGCGACGAACTGGTCCATCTTGCCGTCCTTGACGATCGCATGGGCGATCTTGAGGCCGCGGGCGAAGGCGTCCATGCCGCCGATGTGGGCGTGGAAGAGGTCGACCGGTTCGTGCGACTCGCGACGACGCTTCGCGTCGAAGTTGAGGCCGCCCGTGGTGAAGCCGCCCATCTTGAGGACGCGCAGCATGATGTTGGTCGTCAGGTAGAGGTCGGTCGGGAACTGGTCGGTATCCCAGCCGAGGAGCGTGTCGCCGCGGTTGGCGTCGATGGAGCCCAGCGCGTCGGCGCCGATGGCGACCTCGAGCTCGTGCTCCATGGTGTGGCCGGCGAGGGTCGCGTGGTTGGTCTCGATGTTCAGCTTGAAGTGCTTGAGCAG
>DBCN01000027.1:0-5371 GCA_002293065.1 Opitutia bacterium UBA957 | reverse complement strand
CCGTATTCGCGGAGGAAGTTGAGGCAGGCGGCGGAATCGGAATCGTACTGGTGGGTCGAGGGTTCCCGCGGCTTGGGCTCGATGTAGAACTGGCCCTTGAAGCCGATCTTCTTCGCATGGTCGACGGCGAGGTGCAGCAACGCGGCCAAGTGGTCGAGCTCGCGCTTCATGTCCGTGTTGAGCAGCGTGGCGTAGCCTTCGCGGCCGCCCCAGAAGACGTAACCTTCACCGCCGAGGGCCTTGGTGGCCTCGAGGGCGTGGCGCACCTGGCTGGCGCCGTAGGCGAACACGTCGGCGTTCGGCGAAGTGCCGGCGCCCTGCGCGTAGCGCGGGTGCGAGAACAGGCAGGCCGTGCCCCAAAGCAGGCCCTTACCGGTGGCCTTCTGGTAGGCCTTCAGCTCCTTGGTGACGCGGGCCAGGTTGGCGTGCGTTTCGGCGAGGGTCGCGCCTTCCGGAGCGACGTCGCGGTCATGGAAGCAATAGAAGTCGATCTGGCACTTCTCCAGGAACTCGAAGAACACCGGCACGCGGCGCAAGGCGTTGTCGAGGGAGTCCGAACCATCGTCCCACGGCATGAGCGCCGTCGGGCCACCGAACGGGTCGGAGAGGCCGTTGCGCATCACGTGCCAATAGGCGGCGGCGAAGCGCATGTGGTCCTTCATCTTCTGGCCGCCGACTTTCTCGTCGGGGTTGTAGTGCTTGAAGGCGAAAGGATTCTTGGACTTCGGTCCTTCGAACTGAATGACCGGAACGTTAGGGAAGTGCGACATGGCGTTAATGAGCGATTTCCGACTTTGGGATTCGAGGGACGACTGCCAAGAGGGTATTTTCGATAAAAGAATAAAAGTGCCCGTTTGGTATTAATACGACCACGGGCGGCGCTGGGACGGGCCGAAACAACTGCGCCTTGCGCCCCCTGCCCGGCGCCCTAGCCTCCACCCTGATGCAGGTCGTCCAAACCATCCCAGCGCTCCGGGCCGCCTTGGCCCAAGCCCGTGCCGCCGGCCGGACCATCGGGTTCGTCCCGACCATGGGTTGCCTGCACGCGGGCCACCTCGCCCTGCTCACCCGCGCCCGGCAAGAAGCGACCTTCAACGTGGTCTCGATCTTCGTGAACCCGACCCAGTTCGGACCCAACGAGGACTTCTCGCGCTACCCCCGCACCTTCGAAGCTGACCGCACGGCCTGTGAAAGCGCCGGGGCCGATCTGATCTTCGCGCCGACCCCAGCCGACTTCTACCCCCAGGGCGCCGCGACGTGGGTCGACGTCGAAGGCCTCTCCACCGGCCTGTGCGGGGAATTCCGGCCCGGGCACTTCCGGGGCGTCGCCACCGTCGTGGCCATGCTCTTCAACGCCGTCCAAGCCGACGTCGCCGTCTTCGGGCAAAAGGACCTGCAGCAACTCGCCGTCATCCGTCGGATGGTGCGCGACCTGCATTTCCCCGTGCGCATCATCGCCCACGAGACCATCCGCGAAAGCAACGGCGTAGCCATGAGCTCGCGCAACCGCTACCTCGCGGCGGAGGACCTCCAACGGGCCACCGCCATCCCCGCCGCCCTCGCCGAAGCCCGCCGCCTCGTCGCCGCGGGGGAGACGGAGGCCGCCCGCATCCGCGACGCCGCCTTGGCCTGCCTGACGAAGGAACCCGCCCTCCGCCCCCAGTATGTCGCGGTCGTCGACCAAGAGACGATGGCCCCGGTGACGCAGGTCACCCCCGGACGCTGCGCCTTGGCGATCGCCTGCCACCTCGGGAACACGCGGCTCATCGACAATACGGTCCTTTAACCCGGCCCGACGAAAAAAGGCGGGCGGCGGGGGGCGGGCACTTGCCCCCGTCCCCCTTTCAGGCACTCTGAGGGCATGGGACAATACGCGTACAAAAACGAGCTCGTCACCCCTTGCCGCAAGACGCTGTCCGAACAGCTCGTCCACGACCTCGCCTTCGTCCCGCCCGGCCCGCTGCTTGCGCTAGCCAAGAAAACCCCGGGAGGCTGGAGCCATCGCAAACCTTTCCTGAAGAACGCGCGCCGGCTCTTCCAAGCCCGGCATCATTTGATCGCGGCGGATTTCGACGCCATCGCCGAGGAACTACCCTGGATGCCCGCCCTGCTGAAGCTGGAGAAGGCGACCTTGCTGACGCATCTCGACGAGCTGGCGACCATCCTCGGCGGGCCGCGCACGGCTCTCCTCTGCTTGGTGCGTTCCGCCCGCGCCGAGGACAAGGAGGCAGCCATCGCGTCGGAACACTTCACCAAGCACGCTGGCGCGGGCAAACCCAACGCCAACCAGCCCGACGCCAAGGCCTTACGCCTCTGGCTCCAGAAGGTCGGCGCCCCGATCGTCGAGGTACCCGCCGAAGCGGAAACCACCCCCACCTCCGACCCATCGGTCCGCAAGCTGAAGGAAGAAATCGACCGCATGGCGACGGCCCGCGAGAACGAGTTGCGCGCCGAACGCCGACATCACGCCCATGTGCTGGGCGAACGCGATACGCGCATCGCGGAACTGGAAGCCGCGGCGAAAGCCCAGCTCGAAGCCCAAGCCTTGCAGCAGACGACCCACGAGGCCGCCCTCCAAGCCTTGCTGACCCGCGCGACCAAAGCGGACACGGAAGTCGCTCGGCTCAAAGACGAACTCGCGCAAGCCCGGGAGCACGTGGCGAAGAAAGCGCGCGAGATCGCGGAACACCTCCTCTCGGAAGAGCTGCGGCCCTGGTTCACGGATGCGCGCAAGCTCCGCGAAGCCTCGGACGAAGTCGCCCAACTCCGCCACCTGACCGCGGAGACGGTGGAGGCGATCCGGAAGGCGCAACGCGACGCCGACCCCTTCTTAGCCAAAGAACATGAGCTCCGACAGGCCATCCCGCAGATGGAAGACATGCTCAAGTTGCTCCGTCGCTACCAACGAACGGCGGGCAGCGTGCTGCCTGCGATCGTGACCTTGGAAAAGCGCGTCACCGAACATATCGAAAAAGTCCGCTACGAACTCGAACGACGCGACCTCCCTTCCGACCCCTTCCTTGAACGGATCGCCGCGAAGATCAACGTGGCGGAGACCGCCGAGCTGAAGGCCATCGAAGCCGCCCTCGCCGCCGCCGAACAGTCGGGCCTCGTCGATTCTCGGCACGCCGACCTTTACCGCGGCGACATCCATCGCCGCCGGTCGTTCATGGCGGACCAACGCTTCCACGACCAGAAGCCCTCCGGCGCCGTCGCGCTGCTCGAACGCGCCGTGGCGTTGGGCGAACCCGCCCGCCTCGGGATCGACGCCAACAACTTCGCCTGCCTGCAACAAGCCTACCTTGGACTGAAGCTCGCCGCGAAGCGCACCGCCCAAGGCGACCTGCGCTTGCTCCTCGATACGCCCGCCCGCCAGAAGGTTCTCAACCTCTTGGAGAAACTTGCCCACGAAGGGACCGGCCTGCTCATCTGGGCGAGCTTCGACGGACAGGCCTCGAACCTGCGGCTCGACCATCCGCGGCTCAAGGCGACCTTCAGCCGGGCGGGCGCCAAAGCGGACCACGACCTCATGGATCTCGTCGGCAAGGACAAGTCCTCGGAGGGCCCGTGGTTCATCGTCTCCGACGACGCCGAGGTCCGCGATGCATGTGACCGTCAGGGTGCATTCATCCTGAGCAACGAAGCCTTCGTGCGGCTGCTCGCGGGCCGCGGGCTGCGCGGTTAAACAGCGGAGGCGTCCCTCGCGGGACGCCTCACGGCGGACCCTCCGCGAAACTTACTTGGCGGCGGGCTTCTTCGGCGCGGGGTTAGGCGCGGCCACCGGATCGGGCAGGACGCCGGCGAAATCAGCCGCCTTCAAGCCCTTGTGGAAGGCGTTGAAGGAATACTTGCTGGGTTTCCACTCCACCAGCGGGGTGACGTCCGCCTTGGACGGCACGTCCAGCTTGAGGCCCCAGAAGACGCCGTTCACCAGGAGGCGGCGGAGCGACTCATCCTTGAGGTCGCTGGCGGAGGCCATCGTCGTGCAAAGGATGCGGTTCACGGTGCCCGCGTCGTTCTTCAGCTCGCGGGTCCAGGCCACCGGCATCGCCGGCTCGTTCAGCCCCTGCTCCTGCTTGTCGGACGCACGCTTCTTGCGGCGCTCGCTGGGCGGGCTCTTGGGGTCCATGTCCTTCAGGACGACGCCGCGCAGCAGCACCTTGGCGTCGGCGGGCGGGTAAGCTTCATAGACGTCGGTATCGCCGTAGGCGCTGTCCACGCCGTTGAGGATAGGATTCTTTTCGGCCCCGGGCTCGGTGGCGGTGCGCGTCGCTTCGCCCTTGTGATTGCCCCAGTGGCTGATCCAAGTCTCGCCGAGGACGTTCTTCCCGAAGCCGCCCTTGTTGTTCCAATTATAGGAGGCGAAGGCGCTCTCCTTGGGGATGCCCGCAAAAGCGTGGGTGCTGGTCCGGGTGCCGATGATCGGCACGCCGCGTTTGACCGCGGCGTCGAACTTGGCGAGGGCCGCGTCGTTCCACTTGCGGAAGCGGAGTCCGAGCACGACCGCGTCGGCGCCATCGAGAGCCTCGGGCTTGCCGAGCGAAGCCCCGTTGTTCGGATTGATCACGCCGTCATCGTGCGAAAACAGGACGATGGCGCGGAAGCCATGGCGCTCCGCAAGGATGCGAGCGAGCATCGGCATCGCTTCCTCGGAACGGTATTCTTCATCGCCGGCCAGAAGGACGACGGTCTTGCCGGCCCCCGGGCCCTTGCCGCCCGGGAAGTCGAGCCAACCGGGACCGGAAGTGAACGTATCGGCCGCCAGCAGGAGCGGAGCCGCGAGGAGGAGGGCGGCGGTGGCGGCCCAGCGGGTGAGGGTATGCGTCATGGGGTGATGAAAGGTGAGACTGCCGACGGCCGCCTAAGTTGCAAGCGACCTGTAGACCTCGGGGGCTTCTTTTTCGGTCATTTTTTGCCGGCGGGGGGCCGCGGGGCGAACGGGTCGGGGCGGATCGTTTCCGTCCGGCCATCGCTGTAGGTCGTCACCTGATTGCCGAACGGATCGACGCGGGTCGTCGAGCGGGTGCCATCGCTGTAGACCGTGTCGGTATTGCCCAGGGCGTCCTGCCGGGAATTCGCCGTCACCCCGTTGGAGTAACGCGTGGTCGTCCCGCCCAGCGCGTCGGTCCGCGTCGAAGCCGTCACGCCATTGCTGAAGCGGGTCGTGCTCCCGCCGAGGGCGTCCGTGGAAGTCGTCGCCGTCACCCCGTTGTCCAAACGTACTTCGCGATTTCCCAAGGCATCCGTGCGGAGCTGGCCGCCGGTGGGCGGCCGCCCGGCGGCATCAGCCTTCACGCGGGCGGACGAGGCCGGGCTGGGCTGCCTGTCGCCCGAATGCCCGCCGACGACCCCGCCGGCAACCGGGGCGGCG
>DBCN01000112.1:25338-25984 GCA_002293065.1 Opitutia bacterium UBA957 | reverse complement strand
ATCTTATCGGCGACCTTCGCGGTCTCCGACATGAACGAGGTGACCTGATAGCCTGCCTTGGTGGAGACCGTCGCAGCCGGACCTTTGTTGGCGCCGGCCTTCGGGTCGAAGGTGTCGATGTGCGACATCCCACCCGCCAGCTGGATGAAGATGACCCGCTTGGCCTTGCCGAAGCCAGGCAGGCCGGCGTTCGGGGCCGCCCCGGGGGCTTCCGCCGCCGTGGCCAGTTTGCTGAAGAACGGGAGGACGCTCAGTCCGAAGGAAACCTTCGCGCACCGTTCGATGAACGAACGACGGGCGAGCGGATCGCGGAGTTGGTCGGCAGGCAGGAGGAGGCTCATTGGATAAAGAGGAATTCGCGGGTGTTGGCCAAGGCCCACGCCAAGTCGGCGAGGTTGAGTCCATCCGACAGGCCTTTACCTGCGATGGTCATCTCGCGGGCATTGGGACGGCGTGAAAGGTAGGCCAGATACAGCGAAGTGATTTGGGCTTCGCGGGACTTCTCGGCGTAAGCGGCGACGACGGCGTGGGACTTCACGTCGGACACGAGTCGACCAACGTTACCGTTCATCAGCTGCAGGACCTGCGGGACGCTGCCGTCATTGGTGGCGGAATCCGCCAACAGGCGGTCGCCTTGTCCGAAGAC
>DBCN01000112.1:3728-25203 GCA_002293065.1 Opitutia bacterium UBA957 | reverse complement strand
GCGGCCTTCTTGCCCGCCCCACCCTTACCATAACCGGCAGCCTTCAAGTTATCATAGACTTGGCGGACGGCGACCGCCGTGATGGCCCCCGGTGGCAAGGCCATCTTCTTGAGGTCATCCCCGCGACGCAGCAGGATGTTGTCGGCATTCGCGCCCACGGCATTGACGATGAGGCTGTCCCAGGTCTGCTCGGCGGTCAGTCGCCGGGTGATCGGACCATTGAACAAGTAAGGACCACGGCTCAGATCAGGCGTGGGACTGGCGGCGGCTTGGTAGGCCTTGGAATTATAGAGGACACGCTGGAATTCCCGCAGGTCGAAGCGCGCGGATTTCATCACCTGCTCGAGGTGCTGCAGCAGGGCGGGATTGCTCGCTTCGCTATAAACGTCGATGTCGTCGACGGGCTCCTGGACGGCGAGGCCAAAGGCCTTCTTCCACAGACGGTTGGCGATGTTCGCCGCAAACCGGGGATTTTGCGGGCTGGTCATCCACTGGGCAAAATGGTTGCGGAGATTGGCGGGCTTGGAGACGTCGATCGCATAGGCCGGGAGGGAGCGGTCGGACTTCTCCCAAGCGATGAGCGCCGGGGCGACGGGCGAGTTCGGCTTCGCGTCCTTGTATTTGTAGTCCTTCGGGAAGGTCAGCTTCTGTTTAGCCGTGTCCTCCAGACGGAAGGCGTTGAAATCGGCGATCCGACGGGAGACGTTCTGGGGAACGGGACCGTCCTTGCCGACCGCCCGCTTGATCTGGCTGATGACGGTCTCGTCCTTGCCATCCGTGGCCCCAAAGAAGGCCGCCATCTGGTAGAAATCACGCTGCGTCCAATCGGCCAAAGGATGGTCGTGGCACTGGGCGCAGGCCATGTTGCTGCCCAAGAAGGTCGTCAGCAGGTTGGACACGCCATCCAGCGGCATCTCCGCATCATACAGCAGGAAACCGGCGGCGCCGTTATCACTCAAGCGGCCGTCGGCGGTCAGCATCTCCCGCACCATCACATCCCACGGGGCATTGGCGGTGATGCGAGACTTGAGCCAATCCTCGAAGCTGAAGGCCGGGACGCCCTTGTAGAACGTGTCCTTCACGCGCAGCAGGTCGGCCATCCAGTTGAACATCTGGAGCGAGTAGCCGGGGGCGTAGACGAGCTTGTCGATCAGCTTGGCGCGCTTGTCGGGGGCACGATCATCCAGGAAGGCGGCCGCCTCGGCGGCGGTCGGGACGCGACCGACGGCGTCGACGTAGATGCGTCGGAGGAATTGCTCGTCGGTGGACGGCGCATTCAGCTGCTGACCCTTGGCGGCCAGCGCGGCCATGACCAGACGATCGATTTCGGCGGAGGCCTGCGATACGCTGCCGCCGCTGAAGCCCTGTTCCCGCGACTTCACCGCGCTGGCTTTCGCGAAGGCGATGTCTTCCGCGCAGAGGACATTCCCGTTGAAGTGGAAAGTCTTCCCGTCCTTGGTTTGCAGGGTGATGAATTCGCCCGAGAGTCCGCAGAACATCGCCTCGACGGTGCGGCCTTGATTATCCGTCCAGACGCGCCAAACGGCGCCGGTCGGTGCGGGCAAAGGATCGACGCTGGCGGGCGCCGCGGGCTTGGCCACCGGGGCGGCGGCCTCCTTGGCTTCCTTCTTGTTGATTTTTCCAGGGGCGGCCCCAACGGGAGACGCCACCAAACTGGCGACGCTGAGAACCAACAGGAGGATACGGGGAAGCACGGGGGTAGCCCTAGGGCAAGTTATTCATAGATAAAACCCCACCCCCTGCAAAGGAGTTTCGCCTATTTATGACCAAACCGAGGCTTTCTTTTATCAGCCGATAAGACAGGCTAGCCGCATGCTTGGAGCCCTGGCCGGAGATACCATCGGATCGGTCCTCGAATTCAGTCGGAACACCGACCCGGCCTTCACGCTTTTCACGGCCCACAGCTGCCCGACCGACGACGGCCTGCTGACCGGAGCCATCGCCCAGGCCCTGCTCGACGGGCAGACGGACTTCCGCCCCTACCTCATCGAGGCGGTCCGCCGGACGGAGGGCTCGGCCGCGCCGATGTCTCCCTGTTGGGGCTCAGGGTTCTATGGTTGGGCGCTCGCGGGTGGGACGTATGATAAAGATTCCTACGGCAATGGGGCGGCCATGCGGGTTTCCCCGGTCGCCTGGGTCGGCCGCGATGAAGCCGAGGTCCTGGAGCTCGCGGCGCTCACGGCTCAGCCATCCCATTGTCACCCCGAGGGCATCAAGGGCGCCCAGTGCACCGCCCTATGCGTCTGGGTAGCCCGCCAGACGCGCGACCAGGCCGCGGTGCGCGCGGCCGCCGAACGGTTCTACCCTGACCTGCCGACCTGGGACTTCGTGCAGAAGAACCATCGCTACAACGAGACCTGCCAAGGCTGCGTCCCCGACTGCGTGACCTTGGCGACCGAGTGCGAGAGCTTCGAAGAGACCATCCGCGCCGCCTGCTCGATCAGGGGCGACGCCGACACCCTCGCCGCCATCGCCGGAGCGATCTCCCACGCTTTGCACGGCGTCCCTACCGACATCCGCCAAGAAACCATCGCCCGCACCCAGCCCCACTACCCTTGGCTGGTGCAGACCCTGGCCGATTTCGAAGCCCGTTACGGGGCCTGAACTCGGACTTTTAGGTTCCCTCAAAACTTTGCTTGGAGGCGAAGGCCCGCGATGCTTTGCTTCGTCCATGCGCCCCTGCTTGCTCCTAGTGCTGACCTTGCTTGGTATCGCCGCCCAAGCGGCCCCGAAACCGAACATCGTGGTCTTTTTGGCCGATGACTTAGGCTACGGCGACCTGGGCTGCTATGGTCACCCCACCATCAAGACGCCGCACTTGGATCAGATGGCCGCCGAGGGGCTGCGCTTCACGCAGTTCTACTCCGCCGCCGAAGTCTGCACCCCAAGCCGCGCCGCTTTGCTGACCGGCCGCTACCCGATCCGTTCCGGCATGGCGCACAACCAGTACCGCGTCCTGCGCGCGATCTCCACGGGTGGTTTGCCGAAGGAGGAGGTCACCCTCGCCGAAACCCTCAAGTCCGCCGGCTACGCCACGGCCTTGATCGGAAAATGGCACCTCGGGGTCTGGGCCAATGACCGTCCGGAACACCACCCGCTGGCCCACGGCTTCGATTACCACTTCGGTTTGATGCATTCCAACGACATGAATCCGTCGAGCGTGTCCAAGCCCGCCCGTGCCAATGCGTTGGTGCAACAACAACCGGAGTGGTGGGACGCGGCGCTCTATCGTGGCCGGGACCTGCTCGAGCCGCGGACCGATCAGACGCAGCTGACGCCGCGCTACGCCGCGGAGGCCGTGAAGTTCATCGGCGCAAACAAAGACCGTCCCTTCTTCCTCTACCTGCCCCATACCTTCCCGCACACGCCGTTGTTCGCTTCGGAACGCTTCAAGGGCAAGAGCCCGCGGGGCATCTATGGGGATGTGCTGGCCGAATTGGATTGGAACGTCGGCGAGATTCTCAAGGCGCTCAAGGCCCATGGCCTCGCCGAAAACACGCTGGTCTTCTTCACGAGCGACAATGGGCCGTGGACGTTGATGGGCACAGAGACCGGTGGCAGCTCGGGCCCGCTCAAGGACGGCAAGGGCAGCACCTGGGAAGGCGGCATGCGCGTCCCCGGCATCGCATGGTGGCCCGGCAAGATCAAACCCGGAACCACCGATAACGTCGCCACCATGCTGGACCTCTACCCGACCATGGCGAAGCTCGCCGGGGCGGAGCTGCCGGCCTCGCGCCCTTTGGACGGCACCGACCTATCCCCGCTCCTGCTGCAAGGCCAGTCGGTCGACCGCGGGTTGTTCTGCTACTACCGCGGCGAGCGGCTCTTCGCGGCCCGCTTGGGCGATTGGAAAATCCATTTCATCACCCAAGGTTCCTATGGTGACCCCAAGGCGGTGACGCATGAGCAGCCACTCCTCTTCAACCTCGCCCGCGATCCAGCCGAGGCCCATGAGGTCTCCGCGCAATACCCCGAAGTGGTGCGTCGACTCACCGAAGCGGTGGCTGAACACCGCAAGGGGGTCGTACCAGTCCGCAGCCAACTGATTGACGTGGTGACGAAGTAGACCGCCGCTCAGCCACCCAGATCCACCGCGAAGCGCCAGCGAGGGTCGTCCCAGTAATGTGGACGGCCTTCCTTGAGTCGCAGCGGTGAAAACGTACGCACGGAGAGGGTCCGACCATCCGGCTCGAAGGTGAGCAAGCGCAGCCAGCCGTCGCCGCCATTACCTCGATGGTCGGAACCACCGCCCAAGCCTTGGGCATTGAAGAGCATCTGGTGGACGTCACGGCCGACGTCGTTCTCGTCGTTGCGGTAACCGACGTGCGCCCCCATCTCATGTCCGTTCAGGACGATCCGCAGGTTCGGGGTCTTGCGGACCAGCGCCTGCCAGAGGTCTTCGCCATCGTGGGTGTCCCCTTCCGCGCCGGTTTTGTACCAATGCGGGTTGCCGGGGCGCTTGCGGTTGCCGTCCTGCCCGTCGCGCAGGTTGCTGGGCAGCATGTAATCATGGACCAACAGGATGCCCAAGTGATTTCGGAAGCGCGGGCGGGCGAAAAGTTCGCGGGCCCATTCGACGACCTGGCGCCGAGGGCCCCACTCCAACGCGACGATGAGCAGGTCGCGGCCATCCGGCGCGCGGTAGGTGTAGGCGGCGTTTTCCAACGTCACCTTGCCGTCGCGAGTCGGCGGTCCCTCGAAAAAGATACCGCCCCCTTTCCCGTCGCACGTCAGCGGATTATGCGTCAGCGGGAAATAGTCGTTGAACTGCGTCGCCCGCGTCTCCGCGTTGCGTTCACCGTAGTCGTGGTTGCCGGTCGTGAAGACCGTCGGCAACACGCCATCGAAGACCTGCAAGGCCCGCTTGGCGGATTTCCATTGCGAATCCGAATTCTGGTCGCCGTACCCACGACCGCCGCCGACCGCGATGTTGTTCTGCTCCACGAAATCCCCCTCGTGCATGACCAGCTGGACGTTCCAAGCCTGCCGATGTTCCAGCACCCATTTCGTCATCAGGTCGAAGTTCGCCTGGTTCTTGGCGTACTTGGCGTAGTTCTGCGTATCGGGGAAAACCACGATGGACCAACCCGCGCCGGGCCCCTTCGCGGGATCGACTAAGTCAGGGGCGGGTGGCGTACGCCAAGCCGAGCAGCCCGCCAGGAACGGGGCGGCCAGCAGGCCCTTGAGCAACGTACGACGCGAGAAGTCGGCTGGGGGTGACATGTTGCCACCATAGGCAATGCCCCGCGCATTTCAACCCGGCGAATCCGCTTCCCCTCCGGGCCCCTTTCGGACTAAAAACCTCCCATACGGGCCTATAGCTCAATGGTTAGAGCAGGGAACTCATAATTCCTTGGTTCCCGGTTCAAATCCGGGTGGGCCCACTCTCTTTCGCCTTAGGTTGGCCCTGACCAAGGGGAAACAAAACACCAACAATAGTACAGTCTAGATACGCCTAGGTCAGGGTACTGCCTGAACTCGAGTCTAAACAATTTTTCCTGTGGAGTTAATCGGCTGCGGCGACCCAAGCCATGGTCCTCTAAATGAGCCTCACTACCTTGGCTATAGGTATGGCATAGGAGAACTCTTTGGTTGAGTTCATTAAAGAGTAATAGGATAAGAATTACTATGGATATATTTATTGTAATCATAACCCTAATATTCGTTGGAGCGTGTATCACTGCCGTTGGCCTATACTTAAAGCAAAAAGAGACCCAGTCCGATGTTGTTAAGCTTGAAGCCGAAGTTCAGCGTTTGAGTTTAGAGGCTCCGACCGCGATTGCTGCGGCGCAGGAGGAGGCGAGCAGAGTTCGGCGCGATTCTGAGGCGTATGCATTAAAGATAAAGCAAGAGGCTGAAATTAAGCTGGCTGAAGTTCGTAAACTTGAGAACGCGGCCGAAGTAGTAATTGCGAAACGAAAAGACGAAGTTGAACGAGATCTGCATCATAAATTGACCGAACTAAGGAAGCGGGAGGAGTCATCCCAGCATGAATTAAAGGCGAAGGAACTGGCGATATCCCAAACAGAGGAGAAGATGAATTTAGAGCTAAAAGATAAGGCCCTGGAGTTAGCTAAGCTGCAGAACTTGGTTATCGCAGAGCGTAACCGGGTGGAGGGTTGGCAGGATCAATATATTCTCCCGGTTCATGAATTATTGGATTCGTTGGCCGACCATGTCGGCTGGGCTGAAGCGGGTCAGAAACTTAAGGAAGCTCGTGAAGCGTCCAGACTGATGGTCAAGGAGCGCAAGGCTGTGACGTGTACTTGGGGTAACATTGAATACCAGAAGGACGCGATTCGGCTAATGTTGGAGGCATTTGATAGCCAAGTAGATCTGGCACTAGACAAGGTGAAAGGCGAAGAAAACGTCGGGAAAGTGATCCAGGAGATTAAGGACATCGCCGAGTCCCTGAATGACTACGCCTACCGTTGCATGCGCGCGGAAATCACCGAGAAATACATTGATTGTCGCCTCGATGAGGCCAAGTGGGGCTGCTTGTCTTACGAGTTAAGGCAACGAGAACGTGAAGAACAGCGTGAGAAAGTTGCTCAACTCAGAGAGCAGGAAAAGGTTGAAAGGGAAATTGAGAAAGCACGCCGTGAAGCTGAAAAAGAGGAGGAGATTACACGCCGCGCCTTACTTAAGGCACAGGCCGAAGAACTACAGCGCGAGAAAGATCGCCAGCAGGATTATGAGCGTAAGCTCAAGGCCATGGAGAGGGAAATGCGCGAAGCTGCTGAAAAGGATGAGGACGAGCGCAAGACCCAGGAAGAGGCTATCCGCTTGCAAATGACAAAATTATTGGAGCAACGCGATCAGGCCTCAGCAGAGGAGCGTGCAAAGTTTGAGGCTACTCGGCGTGAACTAGAGATTCGCATTCAGGAAGCCGAAGATAAGAACAAACGTGCACTTTCAATGGCCCAACAAACCAAGAGGGGCCATGTTTATATCATCAGCAACCATGGCTCATTTGGTGAAGGTGTACTGAAGATTGGCATGACCAGGCGCCTCGATCCTCTGGACAGAGTATGGGAGTTGGGTGATGCCAGTGTTCCTTTCGAGTTTGACATTCATGCACTCATTTCGAGTGACGACGCCCCTGGACTTGAGAGCAAGTTGCACAATGAAATGGCCGTCGCGCGTATCAATAAGGTCAATCTCCGGAAGGAATTCTTCCGGCTCACTGTGGCCGAGGTACGTTCGGCTATTGATGCTTTAGGGGTTAAAGCCGAGTGGACTATGGCCGCGAAAGCACAAGAGTACCGCGAAAGTCTGGCATTGGATGAATCCTTCAAAAAAGATCCTGAGGCCCGTCGTCGCTGGCTTGCTGAATACCATGGCGAAGAGACAATAGAGTGAGCGTAAGAATAAGGCCCCAACCAGCGGCTGTTCCTCCGCCTCCTAAGGCAATACAGAGGGGTCTAATGGGCCTCGCGTGGGGCTAGCTGACACCATGAACTGAGAAGCCTCAACCGGGTAGGCGTCCACGAGGCTCTCTAGGTCGGCCCGAGGAAGCAAATACACCCTGCCACTCCCGAGACGGACAGCATGCAGCCCGTGCCGTTCTAATGCCATAGGCCTAGGGAGTCGCGCACTTAAGCTCTGCCGGCAAGCCCAAGCCAGCGGGTGATTAAATCAAGGGTTAGTCCTTAGCTATCTTTTGGCTATGATACATCCCAGAATCATCAGCAGGATGCCATTTGTCATATGCTGGGCCAAAACCGCCTGTCTAATGGCACTTCCGTCAGGGTCACCTCCCAGAGCTTTAAGCAACACCGCCCCGCCAAGAAGAAAACAAAGGATTCCAAAAACCAAAAAAACCGAACCGTTTTCGTCAAGACGCTCACTTGCCTTTTTCTTTATCCACAGATCACGGGCGGCTGCTGAAATAGCATCCTCGTCTGCCCTTTTTTTGGCTCTCTCCTCCTCCTCGGCCTTGGTCTTAGCCTTCTCAACCAATTGCCTGAAAGTCTCCGAGGACTTAAGTTTCAGCAATGGAGCCCATTCGGTCATCCCGTCGTGCCAATAGAAGTCCGTTCCCTTTAGCGTCCCATTAAGCAGAAGCCGCACGGCTTCCCTCGCCTCATAGGCCCCGAACTCTTTTCCGTCCCGGGAGATTTTTACGAGTAGGGTGTCGCTCATAGTAGAATTATTCTGCAGGGCATAACAGAACCCGTGCAACCATCAAACGAAAGGTGGTGCAACTAAGCCGGGGTGGCTAATTAAAACTTCCCCTTAAGAGAAACAGTTAGTTCACCCCCAAGGGAGTAAGATAAGGGAATGGAGGGGGAACTAACGTTCCTCCCCTCCTATCCCCTACATGGATTCCTGGCACGTTGGTCCGCAGGTTTGGGAACCAAAGACTTCGAGGTCAGCGTTGCAGGGGAAGGACCGTGGTGAGCGTGTACGTCTTTTTACCGAAGGCTCCGTCTTGAACTTTCACGGGGGACTCGCGGAGAAAGGTGCCTTTGTCATCGTAATGCCGGATGGCACACGCATGGAGCAAGCCGGTGGCGTCGCTTTTGTCATCACAGCTGAAGCTGAGGAAGAGCCGCCCTTCCCCAGCGGACTTGGCGTTTAGCTTACTGAGCAAGGGGGTGAGATCTATGCCGATTTCGAGTGGGCTTTCATCACCCGGTCCAGCGAGGGGGACTTCGCCAACGTTGTTCTTGGGCTTTCCGAAGAGGGGCCAGCCATTGAGGGGTTGCGGCGCGAGTTCGTGTTCGGGCTTCGTGGCGTCTTTGTCGCCGGCGATGCCGATGGTCACCCGCAGGTCGGACCGCTTGTTGCAGGCGAGCTTCAGCTTCAAGGTGCAGCGGGGAATGTGCCGGGATACCTCGATTCGTCCGAGGTAGTTTCCGCGCTGCCAAGTGGGATCGACCATGGCGCTGTAGAGCAGGTAAATCTTGCCGTCTTTCGACCAGGTCTTGCCCCAAGAGTTGACCACGATGAAGGCCCCGCGTTCGTGGTCAGCAAGGGTGACTTTGCCGTCGGCGTTGATGTCGATGTCGTTGGTCACTTTGCCGTCACCATTCACGTCGAATCCGACCTGGTCATCGTACCCCACACAGGTGATGCCATGCCCGTAACCGCTCGGCCCCCAGTGGATCCACACGTCCTCGCCTGCCAGGTAATCGCCTTCGGGAATCGTCCGCGTGACCTTTTTGAGCTCACCCATACGTCCATCCAGCGCCAGCAATCCGCCGATGGATGCTTTACCGGCCTTGGGTTGGTTGCGATCGAAGAGCCAACCGCGGGCTTCGTTGATCTGGGCGACGGTGGCGGTCGGGGTGTAGCGATAGCCGGCGACGCGATACTCCATGGCCTCGCGCCAGATGGCATAACCATTCGCCCACAGGCCGATCTTATCCTTGTCTCCCTCCACGCGGCCGTAGGTTTTGACGGTGGGGATGCCGATGTGCTTGGCCGTTTCCCAACCATGATGCGCTTCCGAGCCTTGGGCACTATTGGCCGCGTTACACATGTTCCAGGAAAAATCAGCCGGGAACTGCGTGGCTTCCGTGCTAGCCTCGGTGCCATTCAAGAGGTTCATTTCGTAGGTGAAGATCGAGGCGATCGACGTGAACTGACCACAGGCTCCGCCCTTCTGTTTGTAGATAGGCGGGAACTGAGGTCGGGTGGAGTTATCGACGCGTGACGGCAAGCGCCTGATGTCCACGGCCGTCTCGCCGATATCCGGTCCGGTCGCATCACGCCAGGTATCGTAATCTTTCCCCATCGTACCAGGCCGAGAAAACGGCCGGGGATAAGCGGCGTGGGCAGGCTGCTCGACTGGGTCGGGCTTGGTCGTGGCACCTTCAACGGCCTTCCCACCTTCGGGAGTCACCCCGGCGTGTCCCGATGCCGACGACAGGGCCAGCAAACCAAAGAGTACGGCGACCATCCAGGGGGTAGTGGCAAGGGGCATGCCCTTTTGATACCGTCCCAAAGGAGCGCGTCAATTCGGCAGGCGGGTCCGTAAGGACAAACCTAAGAGCCTTTGATTACACATCGCGACCAAACTCGTGCAACGCTTATGGCTCAACGACAAGCGCGCACCCAAAAGGGCCGCCGGTCAGTCAGACAAGGGAATCGCTTGGAGCGCGTGGGCAAGGGCGATATCCTTCGCCGTCACCTTCACCCCGGCATCGTGCGTGGTGAGGACCAAGGTCACCACATTCCAACAAAGATGGATGTCCGGGTGGTGATTCAGCTGCTCAGCCACCGCCCCAACCCGATTCGTGAAGACCAAGGCAGCTGGAAAGTCCTTCAGCTTGAAGACCTTCGAAACCTTGACCCCATCATATTCCCACCCGTCGAGTCCCACCAAAGCATCTCGGATTTGCTGCGGAAGAAGCGGTGAAGTCATATAACACCATGGTTTTTCTTTTGGACGAAGGTGTCAAACCACCGGGAATCTTTTCTAGATGCACGGTTACCGGGAGACGGGGAACCATCGCCGTAAAACACCAAATCGCTGCAGTGCTGGGCCCTCTTAGGCTGCGCCGACCTGCAACGTTAACGTGCGACAGGCTCTTGGCCGGTTAGGCTAACCCGATCAGGTCGGCCGATGCCAAAGTGGACGGTATATTTACCCGGAGCGAAGACCGGCGGGGAAAAGGCCTGACCGCCGACCAGACGTCTCACATAGAGCGTCTCGCCAGTTTGCTCGACGATGACCTGCACGACGATCGGGCCAATAGGTAGGTCGATGGACGGCAGATAGCCGGTCGGCTTCCGGCCGTCGTTGTCGGCTAATGCGAAGGTCTGCGGCCAGCCCGGGAACTGTTGCGTGTCGCCCTTTCGCGAGTCGCTGAAGCGCGGCCAACACTCGAAAGTCACCTGATCCCGCTTCAGATGGAACCGTGCGATGCCGTAACCGTCGGCGCGTTGGCGTTCATCTTGAATGTCGCCGGGATTCGCGTAGGCCAGCATCGACATCTTATTGCCCAGCCCGTCGAGGTAATCGCCCGTCCAGGGCAGCGGACCGCCGGTCACGGCATTCGGCCCCGCCTTCTCATCCTGCGGGTGCCACCAGCGGCCGTAGATGGTGTTCACGAGCGCCGGGCTCGTCAGGGCATAAGGGCCGTCGCCGAAGGCTTCGATGCCGTGCTTGACCGTCACGCCCAAATGCTGGTCGCCGCAAAGGTGCACGGCCTGGACGCGTCGCAATGCCCGCAGGGCCTCGTTGCGACCCGACTGGGGCCAGCCGTTGCAATCGAGGTCGGCCAAGAGACGGTCATCGCGCCTGCCGTGCATGTGCACCGCACCGACGAAGGCGGTGGCGGAGAGCACGGCCTTGCGGCGCACGCCGGCCCAATCCAATGACCACGCGGCGAGGAAGTTCAGCTGGCGTTCGCCCAGGAGCTGGAGTCCGGGAAGGTCGATCGATTTAGGATCGTACTTCGCATCGGTGACGTGGTCCGGACGCGGGCCTTGCTCCGGGATCTTGCCCAACGGACCGGACTTGAACTTCCGGTCCTCAAGGATGGCGAAATCCATGCCACCCACCTTGAGACGGGTATAATAAACCGAGATGCCGCGCTGCACCGGGGTGGGGTCGAACGCGTCGGGCAGATGCCAAGCCTGCTGCCGCTGGACCATGTTCACATAGGCGACCGGATAGTAATACCCTCCATCGGAATTGTCCCTACGTTCCGACCGCTTGCCGCCTTCACCCCAAAGGTTCGGGTGGCCGACGTCATGGTCGTCGGGGATGCAGATCGTCGGACGGTCCCGCATCACGTCCCGGAACTGCAGGCCAAACTCGATCCAGCCCGCGGTGTGTTCCGTGTGGCGATAAGTCTGGTCGCCGGCGAAGAACAGCAGGTCGGGATTCTGATGCAGCAGATTGCCCAAGATCTCCGGGCGCTCACCCGTGGTCCGGCTGGAGTTGCAGGACATGTTCGCGACCACGATGGTTTCCTTGTCGATCGGATCACGACGGATGAGTCCTTCGAACTTCGCCGACTCACCGTGGCGGACACGGTAGGCGACGTCCACCGAGCCGTCCCAACCTTCGACCCGGAAGTGGGCGCTCCAACCGGGAAACTTGATCGGAACTTGGGCGACCTCGATCCACGCTTCGCCGCGTTTGACTTCGAGCCGAGCGACCTTGGCTTCCTCGGGATAGAGTGGGTAAAGCTGGGCAGTCAGCTTGAGGACACCGGACTGTTGGGTATAAAGCGCGAACGCGATGACCTGATCGCGCGCGACTTGCATCGTCGGCGGTGGGTTGCCGGCGCCACCCTTGCCTTTGACCGGCGCCTTCTTCTCCCACCAAGCGCCGACGGCCAAGCCATCGAGGTTTGGAAAATCCTTGCCGAACGGCTGTACGGTCTCCGGCGGAGGCACCGGCGCGGCGTTGAGGGCAGCGGTGAGGAGGCAAAGACATATCGAGCGCATGGGCAGCAGGGGTTAAAGGAGGGTAATCACTTCTTATGACCTAACCCGCGCGAATCGACCCCGAACTGAGCCGGCAACTGAATCATTGGGCATGGAGCAAACTGGTCGACACCGTTGATTCGCGCTTAGGTCCCCGTTATCACGCCACTCCCGGCACTCGCGCAGTAATCTGACGCGATAATTCGGTCAACGAAAGGGCTTAACTCGGTCGGGACGCAGTCCCGACCCTACCCGATACATTGCACTTTTGCACCTTTGCACAGGCCGTAGGCCGGTTTGCACCTTTGCACTGCAACCCTGCCCTGGCCTGGCCTAGCTGCCCCAGCTCCAGCGCTCAGGCACCCAGGCGTACTGATCGCCCTTGGCGACGACGGTGCCGATGCCGGGCCACGGGAGGTGGAAGCCGAAGGCACGCGACTTGTTGGCGGCCATGCGGGTAAAGAGTTTCTTGCGGGTCTTGACGGCGGTCTCGGGGTCATGGTCCATCGCGACGGTCCAACCGACGTTCTCGAACATGAGCAAGTGGTGGTGAACGACGTCGCTGATGTGCACGAGCGATTCCTTGCCGGAGCGGATTTCGAAACAGGCGTGGCCATCCGTGTGGCCAGGGGCCGCGATGACCTCGACCGCGTCATGGAAGAGCTTCTGGCCGTCCTTCACGATGACGAGCTGATCCTTGAGGATGTCGAAATTCTTGCAGACGGTCTTCACCATGCCGGGCAAGGGCTTCTTGTCGCGCTTCGACTTCGAGAAGTCAGGGTTCGGGCCGCGCCAGAAGTCATACTCTTCCTGCAGAAGGTAGATCTTGGCGTTCGGAAACGCCGGCTTGTCGCGATCGACGAAGCCGTCGAGGTGGTCAGAGTGCGAATGACTGAGGAAGCCGGCGACGACCTGATCGGGCGTGACGCCGACCTGACGGAGTCCCTCAGCCATCCAACCAAAATTAGGATTGGGGTGACGTTCACCAAAACCGGCATCGATGAGGGCGACTTCGTTCCCGATCTTGAGGCCCATGATGTTGACGTACAGCGGCAGCGCATCGAGGCGTTCGCGATTGAGGACCATGACGTCCTTCATCACGGGACGGTCAGCCTCAGGCCACATGAGATTCAGGCCCTCCCGGAAGAGCATGTGCCCATCACTAATGGAAAAGGCTTCGATTTCGCCGATCTTGAACTTGTAGACGAAAGGATTGGGCGGACGCTTCGTGGGCGCAGGCTTCGGAGCCTCCTGCGCGCCGAGGCGCACGTTCATGGCGGCGAGGCCAGCCAAAGCGAAGGCGGCGGCGCCCAAGAATTCACGACGAGAAGCAGGCTGAGGCTGATTGAGAGGCATGCCGCCAAGATGGCGAACCCATGACCCTGGGCAAGCGCAAGCCTAACGCTTTACCTCGGGGTTGATGAAGGAACTTTCCAGAATCCGCCCCCTTTCATCCACCCAGCTCTTTTTCCTCAGGTAGGGGCGCGACTGCGTCGCGTCCGTTGACCGAATAATGGTGAGTATAGCCAACCGGGTGGGTATTTTCCGTCCGAAGACGAACGGATGCGACGCAGTCGCACCCCTACCCATTGCTGGTGCATAGGGCCTCACTCGCGGCCAAGGCCCACGGACATCCCCTATCCCCCATCCCCTATCTCACTTCTTCTTCGCGTCGGGGAACTCCTTCAAGAGTTCATCCGGCGTATAGAAGCCGGCGCGGTCCTTGGTCGCGACGCGCACCTTGGCCACTTGGGCCGGCAACACGGGCGAAGCCTGATTGCCAAAGGAGTTACGGACAAAGGTCAGGACACCGGCGAGCTCGTCATCCGTGAGCCCCTTGAAGGCCGTCATCGGCACCTGGCCGGGATACTTGACGCCATTCACCTCGATCGGCCCCATCAAGCCATGCATGACCAAACGAATCAGGCGTTCCGGGTTACCGCTCACCCAGTTGGACTTCGTGATGGGCGGGAACTGAGCCGCCGGGAGGCCTTGGCCGTCGGCTTGGTGGCAGGTGATGCAATGCGCTTCCCGACGGTAGACTTCCGCGCCGAGATCAAAGAGGCGCTTGGCATCGCCGGTCAAGGTGGTCACCGCCTTCGGGGCAGCCTCCGCGACGACCGAACCGCCGTTCAGGTATGACGCCGCGGCGGCGAAGACGGGCTTCAACCACGCGTCTTCCGGCTGCTTGCGGGCTTCCGCCAAGACGGCCAAGCCGAAGTCCTTGCCCAGCCAAGTCGCGGCATTGACGGCCTCGAGGCGGACGCGGCCATGGGCATCGCTGGCGGCGCGGAGGAGCAGGTCGCGTTGTTCGGCGACGCGATGGCCATTGTAGCGCAGGACGCGGACGGCGGCCGCGCGGACGCGATGGTCCTTGGCCTGAAGAAGTTTCTTGAGCAGCACGACGTCGACTTGATCGAGACCCCAACTGACCCAAAGGCCTTGGAGTTGGTGGAGTTCGACGCGGGCGTCGTCGGACTTCAAAGAGCCCAACCACTTCTGGAGACCAGCAAGCACCTCGGCGGCGGGGCGGCCGCGCAGTTCGAGTCGGCTGCGCTCACGGGCCCGGTCCTCGGGAAGCGTGAGGTTGGCGAAGAGCTGCTCAATGGAGGCACCCGCGATGAGCGGTGGCTTCACGAGCGGACGCGAGGGATAGGTGATGCGGTAGATGCGGCCGTGGGTGTGGTCGCGCATTGGGTCGCGCGCGCTGTGCTGCATGTGGCCGATGAGCACATTATGCCAATCGGCGACATACAGGGAGCCGTCGGGAGCGAATTCCATCGAGACCGGACGGAAATTCCCGTCTTTGGACTGCAGCAGGTTCTGCCGGAACGTCAGTTTGTAGCCCGTGCCATCTTCGGCGACCGCGTGCTGCTTCGTGCCGAGGAAGCCGATCGTGTTATTGATAATCAAGTCGCCTTGAACGTCGTCCGGGAAATGGCGGCTGCTGATGAAGTCCAGGCCGGAGGTCGGACGGACCTTCTGGGCATTCGGAATGAGATTAGGTGGCAACGGGGCGAACTCGCCGAAGGGAACCCACAAGGACGCCGGCGACATCCAGCGGACATTCGGATCCGAGGTGTCGGCGAAGAAGTCCTGACCGAAGGCGTCGAAGGCGATGCCCCAAGGATTGGGAATGCTGACGCGCAGGGTGCGTTCAAGCTGCTGGCGCTGCGGGGAGTAACGGAAGAACCCACCATTGGTGCTCCGCTCCACGCCGTAAGGCGTTTCTACGTGGCTATGGAGGAACGTCCCTTCGGCCATGTAGAACGCGCCCGAAGGGTCGGCCCGGAAGGCACTGATGGCGTGGTGCGTATCATGGTCGTCGAAGCCACTCAGGATGACCTCGCTACGGTCGGCTTGGCTATCGCCGTTGAGGTCACGCAAGAGCACCAAGTGACTGCTCTGTGGGATGTAGACACCTTCGGGAGCGAACTCAAACGACAGCGGGATATGCAAGCCGCGCGCGAACACGGTCTGCTTATCGGCCCGACCGTCACCATCCGTATCCTCTAGGATCAAGATTTTGTCATCCGGCTTGGCGTCGCCCGGACGCCACTGCGGGTAGCTCGGCATCGTGGCGACCCAGAGGCGGCCGCGGTTGTCGAAAGACAGCTTCACCGGGTTGGCGAGGTCGGGGAACTGTGCTTCGGAGGCAAACAATTCGACCTTATAACCTTCCGGCACGGACAGGGTCTTAACTGCGTCGACTTCTGGTAGGTAAGTCGTCGAGCCGTTCTTGGTGTTGCTCGAGGAATAATTCGTCTTCACCTCAGGCAAGGCGCGCGTTTTCGCATCGACGGCGGGGACGTCGAACTTCTCGCCCTTCGCGGCCGCCCAGACGGCGCGATCGCGGATGAGCACGAGTTCGTCGAGCTTCTCCAGCTCGGCCGGGAAGTTGTCCGGCCCGAAGGGTTTATTCCGCCGGCCGAAGACGTGGACGCCGTTCGGGACCTTATGGAGCTTCTCCCAATACCAGTTCTTATCCGTGATCGCGGCGGCCACGGCGGCGGCATCACCACGCGGGGAACCGGCGGCAAAGACCGCGGCGGCGAGCTTGGCGGCGACGAGCTGTTGGCCCTGTTCGCCGTAAGTCATGCCATCACGCGTCAACGGCGCCTTGGACTGGGCATAAAGCTGCTGACTAATGGCGAACAAATCGACGAAGCGTACGTTGCGGCTGGCGGCGACTTCCTTGAGGGCCGCCGCATAGAGCGCGAGGTTCGCGTTCACCGCTTGAGCACCCAGCGGACCTTGCGGGGCGGAGCGCTCTTCCAACGCCAACGGCGCCAGCAAGACGACCTCGGGAGCCGCCTTACCGTTGTACTTTTGTTTGGCGGTATGCGCGAGCCAGCCATCGAGCTCTTCCTTGAAAGCGCCCACACCCGCCGGACCCTTGAAGGACTCCGCGTAGCCGAACCAAGCCAAGATCACGTCGGCCTTCAGTCCGGCCAGCCACTGATCAGGCGACTGCGAGAAACCAACCCCAGCATGACCGGAGCCCCAGAAGTCCTTGGCCTTCGAGAGCGGGTAGAACTTTTCGGCACCGGGGTAGGCGAAAGGCGAGTTACGGCCCGAGTGATCGCGATACCCAGGAGTATCGCCATCGTCGCAGAGGTTGCGGATGACGAGGTTGCGGCCGGCGAAGCGCTGCTGGAGCTCGACCTCAAACGCCGGGTAGCGCAACAGGCGCTCACCTTGCCCTCCACCCAGGAGGACGATCGACGAACCCGGCGGGGGGTCGATCGGCTGGGAAGCGGCGAAAGAGGTCAGTTGCGTCGCCCAAAGGGCCAAGACCAAAAAAGCTCGGACGGGATTCATGGAGGCAAGGTGGATGATGCCCTTAGACCTGTCCAGCCTCCCAAAGTTCAGGGACTCCTCAGGAAACTTCTTTCTCACTCATTTAGCGCTGTGTCGCCCCACATGGTTTTTATGGCCTCGACCTTGGTTTTCCTTTGAAACCCAAGGATGCCCCCCTTGTCTATTACGAACCCCTCATGATCTCGGTCCACCGACTCCTCCTGCTCAGCCTCCTGCCGTTCACCCTAACGGCCGCCGAGACTCCCTTAGCCTTCAATCGCGACATCCGGCCGATCCTCTCCGAGAACTGCTTCTCCTGTCACGGCTTCGATGAAAAGTCGCGCAAGGCCAAGCTTCGCCTGGACCTCCCGGAAGAAGCCACGCGTGAGCATAAAGGCGGCACCCCGATCGTCCCCGGCGACCTGGCGAAGAGCGAGGTCTGGCAACGCATCATCAGCGAAGACCCGGATGACGTCATGCCCCCGCCGAAGTCGCACCTGAAGCTCAGCGCCCAAGACAAAGCGACCATCAAGGCCTGGATCCAACAGGGGGCTAAGTACGAATCACACTGGGCCTTTGCGGCTCCCAAGGAAACCCCCGCGCCCGCGGCTGGCCATCCGATCGATGCCTTCATCTCCGACACGCTGAAGAAGAAGGGCCTCACGCCGACGGCTACGGCTGACCGCTCGACGCTGATTCGCCGCGTGACCCTTGACCTCACCGGCCTGCCGCCCTCCGCGGAAGAAGTGCAGGCCTTCGTCGCCAGCCAGGACCCCGAAGCCTACTCGAAGCTGGTGACTCGCCTGCTCGCCAGCCCGCACTTCGGCGAACGCATGGCCCTCGAGTGGCTGGATGCGGCTCGTTACGCCGACACCAACGGCTTCTCCATCGATGGCGGGCGCAACATGTGGCTCTGGCGCGATTGGGTCATCCAATCCTTCAACGACAACCTGCCCTACGATCAGTTCGTGCTGCAGCAGCTCGCGGGCGACCTCCTGCCCAACGCGACCGACGCCCAACTCATCGCCACCGGCTTCCAGCGCAACAACATGAACACGCACGAGGGCGGCACCATCCCGGCCGAGAACCTCGTGAACTACAACGCCGACCGCGTGAAGACGCTGGGCGAAGCCATGCTCGGACTCACCCTCGCGTGTGCGCAATGCCACGACCATAAATTCGACCCCATCAGCCAGAAGGACTACTTCCAGATGTTCGCCTACTTCAATTCGCTCGGCGACGCAGGGCTCGACGGCAACGCCGGCAACAACTCCGGACCTTCGGTCAACAAGAAGACCGTCCTCAAGGCGCTCGACCTCCCCACCCTCCCCGACCGCATCGCCGGCCTGAAGCTCAAATTGGCGACGCCCGATGATGCCGCCCTCGCCCGCTGGGTCGGTGAACAAAAAGCCCTGCTCGCCAAACGCCAAGCCGGCCTGAAGCTCCACCCCATCAACCTACTGAAGATCTCGACCCCGAACAGCGGCGGAGGCTTCACCGTCGAGGGCAACACGTTCAAAGGCCTCGGTGGCGCCGCTTACGACATCCTCGGCGAAACCCCCAAGATTGCCGAGCCCATCACCGGTCTGCGAATCGTCTTCACCCCGAACAAGGGCAAGCCGGCCAAGGACGCGAAGGACGGCAAGAAGGCTCCGGTCTCCAAGGCCGACTTCGTCGTCAGCGCGGTCGACGTCACCGCCGACAAAGTCGCCGGCGACCAGGTGAACATCCACAAGCTCCAGAAATTCGCCCGCGTGACGGCGAGTTCGTGGCAGCCGGAGTTCCCGGCCATCGACGTGCGCGCCTTCCACCCCCGCCGAGGTTGGTCGCCGGACCTGAAGTCGGACGAAGCTCCGCATCTCACCCTCACCTTCGACCAGCCGATCACCGCCGATAAGCAGGCCTACATCACGACCCAAGTCTACTTCGCGATGGGCGGCAAGGTCCCGCAACAAGGACAGCTCTTCGCCGTGACGGGCACCGATGACGGGACCGACCTGCCTGCCGATATCATCACCCTCATCGGCATCCCCGCCGCCCAGCGCAACGAGTCCCAACGCCGCCAGCTTTGGGATTATTATGCCGCCAAATCCAAGGGCATGGAACCCGTCCGGACCGACCTCGCCAATGCCGAGCATCGCCTCAAGTCGCTGACGGACCCGCAACAGACGATGATCATGGCCATCGCCGCGAAGCCCCGCGAAACCTTCATCCTCACCCGCGGTGACTACTCGCAGCCCGGCGAGAAGGTCAGCGCGGGCACGCCCGCCAAACTCCCTGCCCTGCCCGCGGGCGCCCCGGCCAATCGCCTCGGCCTCGCCCAATGGATGGTCATGCCCGAGAACCCGCTCACCGCCCGCGTCGCGGTGAACCGATTCTGGAAGCAACTCTTTGGCGAAGGCTTGGTGACGACGGCCGCCGATTTCGGATTCCAAGGCGCCTACCCGAGCCACCCCGAGCTCCTCGACAACCTCACGATCGAGTTCCGCCGCAGCGGCTGGGATGTCAAAAAACTGCTCACGCTCATCGTCACCAGCGAGGCCTATAAGCGTTCTTCAGCGCCCACGGCCAAGCATCAGGAAGCCGACCCCAGCAATACCTGGTTGGCCCGCGGGCCCCGCTTCCGCTTGCCCGCCGAAATCATCCGGGACGCCGCGCTCAAATCCAGCGGCCTCCTCGTCCCGCAAGTCGGCGGCCCCAGCGTGAACCCCTACTCGCCGTTCGACCTCTGGCGCGAAGTCAGCCACTACGGCTCCACCCCAGCGACCGCCCAGATCTTCGTCCAAGACCATGGCGAAAAACTCTACCGCCGCAGCCTCTACACTTATTGGAAGCGCACCGCCCCGCCGGCCAACATGGTGGCCTTCGACGCACCGAACCGCGAAGTCTGCACCGTCACCCGCGGCAATACGTCCACGCCCCTTCAGGCGCTCGTGACGCTCAACGATACGCAATTCGTGGAAGCCTCCCGCGCGCTGGGCGAACGCCTGGCGAAGCGCGGCGGTAATGATGCCGCGAAACTCCGTTGGGCCTTCCTCGAAGTCGTCTCGCGTGAGCCCACCGCGCAGGAACTCACCGTCGTCACCAAGACGCTGGCCCGCGAACGCGCCCGCTACGCCGGCGATGCGGCTCGCGCCGTCAACGTGCTCTCCGTCGGCGAATCTCCGCGGGACGCCCAAATCCCCGCCGGCGAACATGCCGCTTGGATGCAAGTGGCCACCCTCCTCCTCAACCTCAGCGAAGCCGTCACCCGCAACTAAGCCATGGACCCGATCCAAGAACGCCTCAACCACCTGACTCGCCGCACCTTCCTCGGGCAGACCGCCCGCGGCGTGGGCGGGCTCGCGCTGGGCACGATGCTCTTCCCGGAACTGCTCGCGGCCAACAAAGGCGCCCGGGAAGGCGGCCTCGCCGGCCTCCCGCACTTCGCCCCCAAGGCCAAGCGCATCCTTTGCTTGTTCCAGTCCGGCGGCCTCTCGCACGTCGACCTCTTCGACCACAAGCCGATGCTGCAGCAGATGGCGGGCAAGGACCTGCCGGCATCGATCAAGGGCACGCAGCGGCTCACGGGCATGACCAGCGGACAAGCGAGCTACCCGTGCACGCCCGCCCTCAAGGGTGGCAAGCTCTGCGGCAAGAACGGGCTCTGGATCAGCGACCTGCTTCCGCACCTCCAGACTGTCGCCGACGAACTGTGCTTCATCAAGAGCCTCCACACCGAGGCGATCAACCACGACCCAGCGATCACGTTCATGAATACGGGCAACCAGTTGCCCGGGTACGCGAGCATGGGGTCCTGGGCCAGTTATGGCCTCGGCACGGAGAACGCCAACCTGCCGGCGTTCATCGCCATGGTGTCCCAAGGCACGGGCAAGAACCCCGGCCAGCCGGTCTTCTCGCGCCTCTGGGGCAGCGGTTTCCTTCCGTCCAATCATCAAGGGGTCGGACTTCGCCCCGGGGCCAATCCGGTCCTCTATCTCCAGAACCCGCCCAGCGTGGATGGTGCCCAGCGCCGCGAACTGCTCGACGACCTCAGCGCCCTGAACGCCGAGCGGGCCAAGGAAATCGCCGACCCGGAGACCATCACCCGCATCAAGGCTTACGAGATGGCCTACCGCATGCAGACCTCCGTGCCCGAGCTCGCCGACATCTCGAGCGAATCCAAGGCCACGCTCGCGTCTTACGGTCCCGAGGTCACCCGACCTGGTTCCTACGCCGCCAACTGCCTCCTGGCGCGTCGCCTGCTCGAACGCGACGTACGGTTCGT
>DBCN01000112.1:0-3668 GCA_002293065.1 Opitutia bacterium UBA957 | reverse complement strand
CCCAACCAGTGCAACGACATCGATCAACCGACCGCGGCCCTCCTCAAGGACCTCAAGGCCCGCGGCATGCTCGAAGACACGCTGGTGGTCTTCGCGACGGAGTTCGGTCGCACGGCGTTCAGTCAAGGCGGCTTCGGCAACCCCGGCTCGGGCCGCGACCATCATGGCCGCTCGTTCACCATCTGGCTCGCCGGTGGTGGCGTGAAGCCCGGCTTCGAGTTCGGGGCGACGGATGACTTCGGCTACAACATCGCCAAGGACCCCGTGCACCTGCGCGACCTCCATGCGACGATCCTGCATTGCCTCGGCATCGACCACGAACGCTTCACCTTCAAGTTCCGCGGCTTGAACGTCAAACTCACGGGGGTCGAGGAAGCGCACGTCGTCAAGGGCGTGTTGGCCTGATGCCGAGAAGACTCAGGACCACGTGGAAATCGGCTCAATCAGCACCCTAGCCCCCACCCTTCTTTGAGGTCTTCCCAAAACCGATTCAACCATGAGCCGGGAACGATGTATTTACCGGTGAAGGTAAGGGTCGCACGGGAAACCACATTCTTGGCCGGACTGTAGGCGAGTTTTGGGTGTGATACGCCCACCACGGAAAAAGTTAACTCTCCCTTAGCGGTCGCGGCAATTTGCTTGGTCGCCAGAACCAGACGACCACGCGAATCGGTTCGACCTTGGCCGGTGCCAACCACCAACCCCGACGCTTGGACCGTAACCAGTGCCCCCGATACTGGACGACCAGTGTTGTCGACGATGGTCACCACGCCCTGGGCATACCCCTTGGCCGGGTTGAGTCGCACCCAAGTGAGATCCAGTGCTGCCACGTGGCAAGTGGCTTGGGCAATGGGCGGCGGCGGCGATGGGGCCGGCGGCGACACCACGATCTGCAAGGTCTTGGATGAGGACGCGCCTCGATCATCAGTCACCACCAAGCGTGCGGTATAAGTCCCGGCGGCATAGGTGTGGTCTGCGGTCGGCGTCGTCGCAACGGGAGAGCCGTCACCGAACTCCCAGCGATAGGAGGTGATCACGCCATCGGGGTCGGTCGAAGCGGTGCCGACCAGCTTCACGAGAAGCGGCGCGACGCCCGCGAGCGGCGTCGAACCGGCCGTGGAAGCCACGGGGGGAAGGTTGACCACTGGAGGCGGTGGGGGGGGCGAGGGGGGCGTCACCGCCGCCGCCTCCCAGGAACCGGCGAGTCCGTAACGACCGAGCGAACCGTAGTCCGTGTAACCGGTGGCGGCCACGTTGGTGCTCCCGACGCCGTCGACCACGAGGTAATAATCTCCGGCGGCAACCGTCGCGTCGAGATTGCTCCCCATGCCGTTGGCGGCCCCCTGCGCCACCACCGACCCCGTCGCGGTGCGCAAAGACAGTCCCAGCCTCAGGTTCGGGGAGGGCTGGGCAACGGCGCCACTGATCGACAAGGGGCCGGCGCCGGCGGAGAGCTTATACCAATGTTGCTGCGTGTTGGCGGTGATGACACCACCCGCGGAGAAGGTGTTGCCGGTGACCACGGAGGCGGTGGTGGCGTTGCCACCATGCGCGGGGGGCAGCCGAGGCATCTTGGAACTGATGACGGCGACCTGGTCCTGGGTGTTGTTCGAAAGCGGGTAATCGCCGCGCGTCCACTGGGTGACGGACTTGTAATAGCTCACGCCCATGATCGGGGCCCAATCGGCGTGGCCGGCGTAATACTCGACACCGGTGGTCTGACCCGAGTGGAACAGTCCCAAGGTGTGTCCAATCTCATGGGAAGCCGCCTCCGCGATCAAACGGGCGCCCTTGCCGAGCTGCTGCGGGAAGACGAAAGCGGGGATATCGCTCGCGGTCAGCGATGCCGGGACGACGGCGTTGAAGCTCCCCACGTACGCAACGCCCCCCGCGCCCGAGCCCAGCCACTGCATGCTGGAACCACCGATCACGCAACGCACGCCATGGTTGAGATCCGCCGCGGAGGTCCGCCGGATCCTCTCCATGCCGGGATCGGCCGTGGTGACGTCCACATCCCAAGCGGCGTAGTCCTCGGAGACTCGCTTCCAGATATCCTGAATGGCCGTCAATTCGGCATCGTTGAAAGTCGTCGGGTCGCCATCGAGGTCGAAGGCGGGGGAAACGATGTTGATGTTCGCGTTCACCCCGGAATTCCAAGGCGTGTTCGCCGTCGTATGGCCGGTGAAGTCGAGGAAGATGACCTTGGCGGCACCCGGCCGCGAGTGGAGCGTGAAGGTTTCACCCAACGGATACGACGCCGTGGACGTATAGCCCGAGGTATCGGGTCCGACTTGCGCGGCCAAGCCTTCGCACGCGTAAAGCGCGCGCTTGCCTTTGTCCAAATGCAGATGCCGATGCGCGCCGGCGGCACGCTGGAAGTCGACGAGGGCCACGCCAGCTTGCTGCGCGGCCAAGGCGCAATCCGCCCGGGTAGCCCTCCCGGCTTGCTGGGTGTTCCGCGGATCGGCCCACAAGACAACCGACAGAAGACAAGCCAGCAAGCAGCTGTAAGGGGGCTTCATGGACAAAAGTTAAGCCACCGCACGGAGTTGAGCAAAACTATTGAGCACGAAAAAATGGGCGGGCCGCACGGAAACCCCGGAACCTCGGTCAACTTAGCAAAGTTAGTCCCGGTCACGAACCTAAAGGATTGTCGCGAGTGCCCGCCCCCCCTACTAAGCCTGTGCACCCCCTCCCCCATGGCCCGCCTCGCCCTCCTCCTTTTCACCCTCCTTTTCGCCCTGTCTTCCGCAGCGCCGGCCCAAACCGCCCCGCGCCCACCTAACGTCATCGTGATCCTGGTGGACGACATGGGCCAGACCGATGCGGCTTGCTACGGGAGCCGACTGTACGCCACGCCCCACATCGACCAACTGGCCAAGGATGGCGTCCGCTTTACGGACGGGTATTCCGCCTGCACGGTCTGCTCGCCGACCCGCGCGGCCCTCTTGACCGGCAAGTACCCTGCCCGCCTGCGCATCACCGACTGGATTGCCGGGCATGACAAGCCCAAGGCCAAGCTGAAGATCCCCGATTGGCAAAAATTCCTCCCGCACAACGAAGTAACCCTCGCCGAACAACTGAAGTCCGCCGGCTACGCGACGGCGAGCATCGGTAAATGGCACCTGACGCCCGGACTAAAGGAAGGCGATGCCGCCTATTACCCTGAGAAGCATGGCTTTGACGTGAATCTCGGCGGGTACGCACGCGGGCAACCACCATCCTACTTCTCTCCCTACGGCATCCCGACCTTGAGCGAAGGACCCAAGGGGGAATTCCTGACCGACCGTGAAGCCGCCGAGGCCGTCAAATTCATGGAGGCCAACCGCGATCGGCCTTTCTTCATCTACCTGCCGCATTACGCGGTCCATACGCCCCTCGCCGGCAAGCCCGAGGTCATTGCCCAGTACAAAGGCAAGATCGACGCCGACGCGACGCTCAAGCAACGCAATGCGACCTACGCCGCCTTGGTGAGCAGCGTCGACGACGCCCTGGGCACGATTCGCGCCAATCTCCGTCGACTAAAACTCGAGGACAATACCATCATCATCTTCACCGGCGACAACGGTGGCCTGCTTCCGGTCACGGAGAACAGCCCCTACCGGGCCGGCAAGGGCTCCGCGTATGAAGGCGGCGTGCGCGTACCACTCATCGCTTTCTGGCCGGGC
>DBCN01000004.1:1883-2610 GCA_002293065.1 Opitutia bacterium UBA957 | reverse complement strand
CGCCTCCTTGTCCTGGCCCTTTGCCTGGGCCGCCTGAGCCGGGACGCCAGCCGCGCCCCCACCCCACCCGTCATCCTGGCCGACGATGTCCTCGGTGAGCTGGACGACACCCGTAGGCGGGCTTTCTGGCAAGAAGTCGGGGAAAGCCATCAAGTCATCGCCACCGGGACGGTTCCACCCCCCTCCGGCGACTGGCTGACCTACCGGGTTAGCCAAGGGGTCTACGTCCGGGGCTGATTTTGGCGTTGTTTTATCATTTTCGGAGCCCTTGGATAAGGGGATGAAGGATTTCCTCCTGTACGCCTCGGTCGTCGTTCTCTTCCTGGTCTGCCTCTTGGTCGTCCTGATCATCCTGATGCAGCGTCCGTCCGCCAACGCCGGCATGGGCTCAGCCCTCGGTGGTGGCGCCGCTGAATCCGTCTTCGGTGGTGAATCCGCCAACGTGCTCTCGAAGATGACGACCACTCTCACCGTCATCCTCTTCATCCTCAGCTTCGGTCTCTACCTCGGTTTCGTGGCGCGCGAAAAGAAAGTCCCTTCCGCCATCGCCCCCGCCGCCGTGACGACCGCTAAGCCTGCAACACCTGATGCTCCGGCCGCTCCGGCGACCACGGCTCCGGCCGCGACGACCCCGGCGGCGCCAGCTCCGGCCGCCCCTGCAGTTCCGGCGGCGAAGGCCCCGGAAGCCCCCCAGGCTCCCGTTGCTCCGGCCACTCCGGCTCCGGCC
>DBCN01000004.1:0-1710 GCA_002293065.1 Opitutia bacterium UBA957 | reverse complement strand
CAATTCCGGTCGTCTCGCCTAGCTGCCGACACCTGCCTCAAAGTCACGATCACCCATAAGCCCCGGCGGGGTGAAGACAGCGCCCCTGTGCCCGGGCTGCTCTGGATTAGTTGGAGCGATGGCGGTCCGCGCGTACGGTTCGAAGCCCGCGATGCCCAAGGCCGGCTGACCTACGCCTTCCTTGCGAAAAAGAATGCCCAAACCAGCGAACTCTGGGTCGCGCAAAACGGCCAGCCCGCCCAAGCGGTCAAGGAACTCGGCCTAGGCTCTCCCCTCGCGCCCGGATTGCTCCTGACGCCGTTTGACCTGCACTTGCCGTTCACGCATTGGCCGCAAGCGGAGTACCTCTCGACCGATCGCGTGGTCGGCCGTCCGGCCCATACCTTCCTGGCCAAGAACCCACAGGCCGGCGCTCCCGCCCAAGTGCGCTTCGCCCTCGACCGCGCCTACGGCGCGATGCTGAGCGCGACTTCGGAAGATACCCGCGGCAAAGCGCTGCGTTCGCTGCAGGTCGAAGAGTTCGGCAAAGCCGGCGACCAGTGGCTCTTCGCGGCCATCAGCGTCCGCGATGAGGCTACCCGCGACGTCGACCTGCTGCAGGTCACGCACGCCGCGCTCAACCTCCGCATCGCCGACGGTTTCTTCGAACCACGCACGCTGGACCAGCCTGCGAACCCGCCGAGCGACGACCAATTCAAGCCCCTCTGACCATGCCTGCCGACGCCAAGAAAATCGCCCAGTTCTGCGACCTGATGACCAACAACAAGGCCATCAAAGATTTCCCGGGGTCCGAAAACGGACTGCAGCACAAGGGCCGCACCCAGGTCCGCAAGGTCGGCTGCGCGGTCGACGCAGGCGCCAAGGTCTTCGAAATGGCGGCCAAGCGCGGCATCGATTTCCTCATCGTCCACCACGGGATGCGCTGGCCGACGGTCTCGCCGCTCCGCGAAGTCCGCAAGCTGCGCGTCGATACGCTGAAGCGCACCGGGCTATCGCTCTACTCCAGCCACCTGCCGCTCGACGCCCATCCCGTGATCGGCAACAACGCGCTCATCGCCGCCGACCTCGGACTTCGCGTCGTCGATTGGTTCGTCGACTTCGAAGGCCTGCCCATTGCGTGCCTCTGCCAGGGCATCCCGCGGGCGACGCTGGCCCGCCGCCTGAAGCAGAGCTATCCCGCGACCTATCAGGCCATCGAGTTCGGTTCGGTTCGCCCCAAGAAGATCGCCATCCTCAGCGGCAGCGGCCGCAGCGCCCTCGACCACCTGCGCGCCCATGGTTGCGACACGCTGATCACCGGCGAACTCCGCGAAGAACACTTCAACGAAGCCCATGAACAGGGCTGGAACCTCTACCCTTGCGGCCACTACGCGACCGAAACGTGGGGCGTGAAGGCCTTGGCGGCGGCGGTTTCGGCGGAGTTCGGCGTGCCTTGGGAATTCGTCGCGACCGGCAACCCGCTGTAAGCCTGCCGCGTTCGTCCATCATGTACCGCGGACGACTTGCCCCCACGCCCACCGGCTACCTGCACCTCGGGCACGCCCGTACCTTTGCGCTGGCGGCCGCACGGGCGCAAGCCGCCCAGGGACAGCTGATCTACCGCACCGAAGACCTCGACGCCGAACGTTGCCGTCCTGAGTTCGCCATCGCCGCGCTCGAGGACCTGCGTTGGCTCGGCTTACTCTGGAATGAAGGCCCCGACGTCGACGG
>DBCN01000094.1:21889-22149 GCA_002293065.1 Opitutia bacterium UBA957 | reverse complement strand
ATCATGAGGTCGGCCCAGGAAAGTTTGCGGCCGTATTTTTGTTTGATCGGCCAGAGGAGGCGGCGGGCCTTGTCGAGGTTGGCGTTGTCCGGCCAGCTGTTCAGCGGGGCGAAGCGGAGGGTGCCGTAGCCGGCGCCGCCACGGCCGTCGGTGACGCGGTAGGTGCCGGCGCTATGCCAGGCCATACGGATGAAGAAGGGGCCGTAGTGACCGTAGTCGGCGGGCCACCATTCCTGCGAGTCCGTCATCAGCGCGGCGAG
>DBCN01000094.1:0-21748 GCA_002293065.1 Opitutia bacterium UBA957 | reverse complement strand
TCGCCGTTGTTCATGGCGGCGGCGGCGGTGTGGCGGTTTTGTGGGGCCAGGTGGCCCATCACGGGGCATTTGGAGATGTCGGACATGGTGGGAAGTGTTTAGCGGTTAGGGGAGGGCGGTTAGTGGTTTGGGAAAATCAGCGTTTCATTTTCTGGCAGCTGGGGCAGGTGCCCCAATAGATCACTTCGGCTTCATCGATTTTGAAGCCGTGATGCGTATGGGCGGTGAGGCAGGGGGCTTCGCCGACGGCGCAACAGACGTCTTCGGTCTTGCCACAGGTGCGGCAGACGAGGTGGTGATGGTTGTCGCCGATGCGGTCTTCGAAGCGGGCGGCGGAGTCCGCCGGTTGGATCCGGCGAATGATGCCCTTGTCGGTGAGGACGTTCAGGACGTTGTAGACGGACTGACGCGAAATGGAACCGAGCTCGGCGCGGACCTCCTCGGCGAGCTCATCGGCGGTCGCGTGGGGATGCTGGGAGACGGCGCGCAGGACGGAGACGCGCTGGGCCGTGACCGGCAGGTCGTGTTGGCGCAAGGTGGCTTCAGGGTCCCGCATCAGGTGAGAGCGAAGCCGAGATTTGGACTTTGTCAAAAACTCACCGAGCTTATTTTTTGGCGGGCGTTGCCTTCTTGGCCGGCGGGGCCGTCCATTCCACGGGGAGTTTGGCGGCTTTAAGTAGGTCGCGGACCTGGGCGTAGGGTACGGCTTGAACGGTCACCCCTTCCTTGACCGCAACGCCGGCCGCCATCGCGGCGGCCTGTCCGAGCTGCATGAAGACCGGTTCCATCCGGATCGAGCCATGGGCCGCGTGCGTGGCGGAGAGGCAGACCGGCACCAGTAGGTTGGTGCACTCCTCGGCCTTGGGCGTCAGGCTGCGGTAGGAAACGCCATAGGGTCGCGGCGGGACGTTCCAGATGACGCCGTCGCGTTCCAAGAAGCCGCGTTTCGTGACGAAGTAGCGGACCGCATGGGAATCCAAGCCGAAGCTCGCCAAGGCGACGGGGTCATCCGCCTGGCGCTTTCCTTTGCAGTCCTGCTCGGTCATGACGTAGGCCCCTTGGAGCCGTCGGGCCTCGCGAATGTAGATCATCGGGGAGAAACCACCGCGGGTCGGGAACTCGTCTTTGCAAAGTCCATAGGCGGCGGCTTGGGTGCGGATCTCCACCGGGACGCGGGGGTGATTCGCCAGCGTCCACAGGTGGCCGCGAATGTAGAGCTCGTGCGCTTGCTCGATTTTGCGGCGGGTCGCGTAGTCGGCTTCGGGGTAGGCCCAGTTGGCGCCGACATAATCGGTCCCGACCGCGTGCATGGAGTTCCAGTCGGTTTTGCCGTTGGGCAGCTTATGGAGGAGGGCGGGGAAGCGCACGTCACCCGCTTCCAGGTTGCGCAGCAGCATCTCGTGGTCGAGTTCGCGGTAGCCCTCGGGCTTGGTGAAAGGCAGGCGGTTGGCTGGGTCCGTCGTGACGCAGAGACGGTAGTTGTAGGCTTGGATGCGGCGGTCGCCCTCGCCCGTCACCGGATCCTCCGCGAAGACGAAAGGCAGCAGGCCGCTCGTGGGATCACCGGGTTTGATGTAAGGATCAACATCCTTGATGAAATGATCCTTGTCCTTCTGCGTGTAGTGTTTGCGGGGCTTGTTGTCGCCGCGTTGCGCGCCGTTCAGCGTCTCGGCGAAAAGCGTGTTTGGCTCACGCCCGACCGCGTAAGAGACACCCGCTGCGGCCATGAGGTCGCCCACGTAGCTCGCATCGATGAAGACCTTGGCGGCGAAGACTTTGCCGGAGAGCGTGCGGAAGGATTTCAGTCGGGGGCCTTCTTTGCTCACGCCGCCGGCGCCGCGATCGAGCTGTTCGTCGAGGAAGACTTTCACGCCGGCGTCCTTGACCATCGCATCCATGGCGGCTTGGGCCACATGCGGCTCGAAGTAATCCACGTAGGGTTTGCCGTAGTGTTGGCCGATCCGGCCATAGAGTTCGCGGGCGACGCCGCCCACCGCATCGCGATGGAAGATGTCGCTCGCGGACAAACCGCTGCACGTCATGCCGCCGAGGAAGTCGGTGGAATTGACCAGGACCACGTCAAGGCCTTGACGTTTAGCTTGGATTGCGGCCGCCACGGCGGCGGCGGAATCCCCGTAGACCACGACGTCATGGGTGACGGGCGTCTGGGCTCTGAGTACGCAGGCATTCAGGCACCACACCAACAGGAAGAGGGGTCTCATGGGGTGTTCATTTCCTAAGGGAACACCCCAATTCCCTCCAAGCCCTGATTCGTCCAAGGCTAGGGGAGGGGGTGGTTTTCCGGACAAAGTGTTCCAGAGCTCTAGCTACGGAGCTCTGGGGTCGGGTACGGAGAGTTGTTTATCCTAGTTCCGTTAGTCGCCCTCGCGACTTGTGGCGTCCTTTATAAGGGAGGCGTTACCTGAGTTGAAATTGACTAGGCAGACTATTCGCCGAAGTGCGGGGACTGTCAAGGGTTGGCATGAAAAAAAACCAAACATCCTTAATTGGGCTGAATGGAGGGCCTAAACAGGCAGATTTCGGCCCTTGGCGGTGGCCAGGACTCCCGCCGGGGCGGCGCATTACAGCGCCTTGCCGTGGGCGATCGCGATGGTGCGGATCTCGCCGAGGGTGCGTTCGTAGTCCTTCAAGGCGGCGATGTATTTATCCTGCGCGAGCTGCACCTTCTCGTTGTAAGGCAGCACGGCCTTCTGGGCTTCGGCCAACTTGAGTTGGGCTTTTTCTTCCAGGTCTTCGTAGCGCGCGAGGTTGAGCGTTTCGTTGGTGATGGCGGCATCCATGCGGAGGAGTTCCTGCAGGTCGATGCGATCGCTGGAGCGGTACGTATTCCTCAGCTGCTTGAGGCCATCGAGGTTGAGCCGGCTTTTTTCGACCTTGGCGGTCGCCAGGTTGAGGGTTGTCTGCGCGCGGGTCACGGCGCCTTCGATCGGGGCGCGTTCGGAGAGGGTGCGCTTCAAGGCGTCGAAGAGGGCCTTGGTCTGCGCGTAGTTGGCGCTGCCGAGCAACCGGGCCACGGCGTCCTTGAACTGGTCGTCCAACTCGTAACGACGGTTATCGATGCGGAGGAGGAAACATTTTGCCACCGGCTGTGGGTAGACGATGGGCGGCGTCTGCGGGGGCGTGGGCGGTGCCTCGGCGCCGAGGACCACGGTGGCCAGCAGAAGGAGGCAGGGGAGGGTCCTCATAGGAAAGGGGATAACAGCCTTAGGGGTAGGGTCAACCATCGGTGCGATTGACTTCACCGGGCAGCCGGCAAAGTTACCCTCATGACTAAAAGCCTCTTACCCCTGTTGGTCTTCGCGTGGGCCCAAGCGGAAGCCCCGCGGCCGCGGCCGGGCTTCGAAGGCCTCAACGTCCGGCTCACGGCCGCCACCGCCAGCGGCTCCAGCGAGGCCCAGGACCGCTCGACCGGCGTGGAAGTCACCGGCAATTTCGCCCTGAAACAAGTCGGCGCCTGGCGTTACGATTGGGGCTTCCGGGCGTCGGAGGTTCGCCATGACTGGACGAATGCCCCCGTGGACTTCGCCGCCGTGCGCGGCTTGTCCTTGAACCTGAGCGGTTATGCCGCGACCGAGGCCGGGCGGACGCGTTACGCGGTGCTGCAGCTAAATGCCGATGCCGCGACCGGCGCCTCTCTCGGCGATGCGTTGACCGTGCAGGCCCTTTACGGCGCCGATTGGCGGTTGAACGAAACCTGGACGCTTGGCTACCTCTTCCTCGCGGAGTCCCGTGCCGTGCGTTCCCCGATGGTGCTCGTAGTGCCGACGTTCCGTTGGCAATTCGCCCCCGCTTGGTCCTTGGGCACCGGCCGCAAGTCCTTGGTCCTGGAGCGCCGTCTCGACGATGCATGGCGCGCTTCGTTCACCTTGGCGTTCCAGCAGGAAGAAGCCCGGCTGGCGGATTTGGGTGGCCTCGCGCAGGCCTACGAAAGCGAACGCGTGGCCGCGGTGTTCGGACTCCGCCGCACCGGGTCGGAGCGCAGCGATGAGTTGACCATCGGTTGGGCTTTCCGCGCCCGCGCCCGCCGTGACCTGGGCGGCGTCGAGTCGACCTACGACCTCGCCCCCGGAGCCCTGTTCAGCTACGCCTCGCGCTGGCGCTTCTAAGGGTAACGGCCCGGCGACTCCGGACGTGTTGCGCGATCGCGGCGGCGGCCTGCCGTCGGCACAGCTTGCCCGTGGGGTCGGCCAGCCAGAGTTTCAGTATCCCCGTGTAGAAGCAGAGCGTCTCGAGCGCGGCGATTTCGGGAGCGATCCACGGCGGCAGCAGCTTGGCCCCCTTGGCCTCCTGGTAGATTTGCGCGGTGTCGGCGAGGAAGGCGGCTCCGGCGCCCATCAGGTCGTCGCGCACGGCGGAGAATTCGCCGACATACTCGCACTTCCAGAGCATCACCTCGTAGGACGCTCGGGCTTCGGCGTCGTCCTCCAGTCGGTGGAGCGCCGCCAGCAAGCCGCGCTCCAACCGTTGCAACGCGTCGCCCGGGCCGGTGCGCTCGAGCTTGAGGATGCGCCCGGTCTCGGCGCGCACGGCGAGGAAGAGGTCGGCCTTGTTCTTGAAGTGCCAGTAGACCGCGCCCCGCGTCACGCCCGCCTCTTTGGCGATCTCTTCGAGGGAGGTGTTGGTGACGCCGGCCCGACAGAAGACCTGTCGGCTGCAGGTGATGATGCGGTGACGAGTCTGTTCCGCTTCTGCTTTCGTCTTGCGAGCCATGGTGGTCTAGATACCTTTACATACATGTCTGTATGTAAAACTTTGCGTGTCGAGGTCCTTCTCTGTGGCCTGCTCGGATTGGCCGTCAGCGCCTGCAAACCGGTCGCGGCTCCGCCGATGCCCCCGTTGCCGGTGAACACGCAGGTCGTGGAGGTCCGGCCCTTTCCGCAGACGGTGGAGGTCACGGCCCAAGTGGAGGGCACGCGCGAGGTCGAGGTACGGGCCCGCGTGACCGGCATCCTCCTCGCCCAATCCTACCGAGAAGGCGCCCTCGTGCAGGCGGGCGATTTGCTCTTCAAGATCGACCCGGCGCCCTATGCCGTCGCGCTGTCCCTGGCGAAGGCCCAACTTTCCCAGGAGCAGGCGAAGTTCGAGCAACTGGAAGCCGAGTCGCTCCGCCAAGACAAGCTCTTGAGCCAGCAGGCCACGAGCAAGAAGGAAGCCGCCGACGCCAGGGCCGTCGCCATGGCGGCGCGTTTCGCCCGTGACGTGGCCGCGGCCAAGGTGCAGGGCGCGGAACTCGACCTTTCCTACTGCGAAGTGCGCGCGCCCATCGCGGGTTATACGGGCCGCCTGGCCCGCTCCGAAGGCTCGCTCGTCAGCCCGGGGGCCGACGGGCTCTTGACCACCGTGGTGCAGCGCGAGCAGGTTTGGGTCCGCTGCGGCGTCGCGGAGCAGGACTTCGCCCGGCTCTTCCAAGGCGATGCCGCCCTCGCCACCAGCGCCAAGGTCGAAATCCTCGATGGCGCCGGCAAGCCGCTGCCGTTCAGCGGCAAGGTCAACTTCGTCTCCGCGCAGGTGGAGCCCCGCCTCGGCACGATTCAGATGCGGGCCGAGTTCGCGAACGCCGGGAACCGGTTGTTGCCCGGCCAGTTCGTCCGACTGCGGCTGGAGGGCAAGCCCCTCGAGGGCGCCGTCACGGTGCCGACCTCCGCTCTCCTGCAGTCGGCGCAGGGTCGCTTTGTCTATGTCCTCGGTGAAGGCGACGTCGCCGCCATGCGCCCCGTCCAGATCGAAGTCATCATCGGACCCTTGGCCGTCGTCTCCGGCGGCCTGCGGCCCGGCGACCGCGTCATCCTGGATAACCTCGTGAAGATCCGCCCCGGCGCCAAGCTCGCCCCGCGTGCTCCGGCCGCCAAGTGACGCCGATGTCCTGGGAATTCTTCATTCGTCGGCCCATCTTCGGGACCGTCCTCTCGTTGATCGTCGTGATGGCGGGCCTGCTGGCCTTCCGGTTGCTCCCGGTCGCGCAGTATCCGCAGATTGCCCCACCGACGGCGACCATCGCGATCTCCTATCCCGGGGCGTCGGCGGAGACGCTCATGCGCACCGTCGCTGCACCCATCGAGGACGAGATCAACGGCACCGATAACCTCCTGTACTTTTCGTCCAACTCCTCGTCGAACGGCCTGCTCACGATCACCGTGACCTTCGAGCCCGGGACGGATCCCGACCTGGCGGTCATCAACCTGACGAACCGCGTCAAGATCGCCGAGCCCCGCCTGCCCGAAGAGGCGCGCCGCCTGGGGGTGGTCGTCAAGAAGCGCACCAACGACATCCTGATGTCGATTTCGATCATCTCGAAGGATGGCACCCGCGACTCCGTCTTCCTGAGCAATTACGCTTCGGTCAACATCGTCGAGGAAATCAAGCGCGTCCCCGGCGTCAGCGATGCGGGCATTTTCGGGGCCCGTGATTACTCGATGCGCGTTTGGTTGCGGCCCGATAAGATGGCCCAACTGGGCGTGACGCCCGGCGACGTCGCCCGCGCGATCCGGGTTTCGAACAACCAATACGCCGCCGGTCGCCTCGGGCAGGAGCCTTCCGCCGACGGCCAGGCCATCGTCATCCCCATCATCACCGCGAGCCGTCTCGCCACCCCGGAACAATTCGGCAACATCGTGCTCCGCGCCGACGGCGCCAAGGGTGTCCTGCGCCTCCGCGACGTCGCTACGGTCGAACTCGGCGCGCAGAGCTACGAGCAGCGCGCGAGCCTCGATAACCAGACGGCGGTTGGCACGCGCGTCTTCCTCGCTCCCGGGGCCAACGCCCTTGACGTCGCGGCGGCGGTGAAAGCCCGCGTGGCGGAACTCTCGAAGCGTTTCCCGGCCGGCATCGACTACGATATCCCCTTCGACACGACGCTTTTCGTGGCGGCCTCCATCCGTGAGGTCGTGCAGACGCTCTTTGAGGCGGGGCTGCTGGTCATTTTGGTCGTCTTCCTTTTCTTGGGCAGCTGGCGCGCGACGCTGATTCCGATCATTGCCGTGCCGGTGTCGCTGATTGGTACCTTCGCGGGCCTGTGGGTCTTTGGATTCGGCATCAACACGTTGACCCTCTTTGCGATGGTCATCGCCATCGGTATCGTCGTCGACGACGCCATCGTCGTGCTCGAGAACGTCGAGCGTCTCATGGAGGAGAAGGGGCTCAGTCCGTTCGAGGCCGCTTTGGCTTCGGTGCATGAGGTCTCGGGGGCCATCGTCGCCATCGTCCTCGTCCTGGTGTCGGTCTTCCTGCCCGTCGCCTTCCTCGGCGGGATCGCGGGGACCCTCTACCGCCAGTTCGCCGTGACTGTGTCGATCGCGGTGATCATCTCGGGCTTCGTGGCCTTGACCCTCACGCCCGCGCTTTGCGCGATGATCCTGAAGCCCCGTACCCATGCGCCGACCACGGGTTTTCTGGCTTGGTTTGAACGCGGGTTCCAGTCCTTGGCCGCTTGGCATGGCCGCACCGTCCGCTGGCTGTTGGAGCGCCCCTGGACCGCTGGGCTCATCTTCGCGGGCGTCCTCGGGGCCAACGCGCTGCTCCTCTGGGAACGACCGCGCGGCTTCTTGCCGGCCGAGGACCAAGGGTACGTGCTCGCCTCGGTGAGCTTGCCCGATGGCGCCAGCGTCACGCGGACCCGCGACTACATGACCAAGATCGTGCCGTCGCTCCTCCAGACGCCCGCGGAGAAGCCGGCCGTTTTCCATGCTTTCGCCATCAGCGGGTTCGACCTGATCGGCGGCGGCGAAAAGACCAATGCCGGCACGATCTTCCTGCCGTTGAAGGATTGGTCGAAGCGTGACATGGGCGCCGAACAGCTCACGGGCGTGCTGATGGCTTCGACGGCCCACGCCACCGAAGGCATGTGCTTCATCGTCAACCCGCCGCCCATTCGCGGCATCGGGACCGCAGGCGGCTTCGAATTCTACCTGCAGGCGCGCGAGGACGACGATCCCGTCCGTTTGGGCAAGGTGACGGATGAACTCATCGCGGCCCTCGGCAAGGAGACCAAGGACGGCAAGCCTCTCATTGTTGGGCTCCGTTCGTTCCTGCGTACGACCGTGCCGCAGTATGCCGCGGAAGTCGACGAGGTGCGGGCCATGACCTTGGGAGTCCCCCTGCCGGAGATCTATGAAGCCCTGCAGGCGACCATCGGAGCCGCCTACGTCAACGACTTCAACCGTTCGGGGCGCACCTACCGCGTCCTCATGCAGGCGGAGCCCTCCGAGCGGATGGACCCCTCCGATGTTGGGCGCATCCATGTGCGGTCCGCCGATGGGCGGATGATTCCGTTGTCGACGTTGGTGCGGATCAAGCCGTCCTCCGGGCCCGAGCAGGTCGAGCGGTACAACGGTTTTGTCGCCGCCCGCGTGATGGGTAGCGGCGCGGCCGGTCTGAGTTCGAGCGAGGCGCTGCGCGTCGTCGAAGAAGTCGCCGAACGCACCCTGCCGGAAGGCTACCAGCTCGATTGGACGGCGCAGGCGCTCCAGGAGAAGCGCTCCGCGACCTCCGCGTTGCCGGCCTTCTTGATGGCCCTCACGATGGTGTTCCTGATCCTGGCGGCGCTCTACGAGAAGTGGTCCTTACCCATCGGCGTCATCCTGACGGTCCCGTTCGCGTTGCTCGGCGCGCTTGTCGCCATCTGGGTGCGCGGCACCCCGAACGACCTCTACTTCCAGATTGGTTTGGTCACGCTCATCGGCCTCGCGGCCAAGAACGCCATCCTGATCGTCGAATTCGCCGTCAAGGCGCGCGATGCGGGCAAGTCCGCGGCGGAAGCCGCCATCGAGGCCGCTCGTGTGCGCTTCCGTCCGCTCGTGATGACCTCGCTGGCCTTCGTGCTCGGCGTGATTCCGCTGGTGCTCGCTTCGGGCGCCGGGGCGGGGGCCCGTCGTTCGATGGGCACCGGGGTCTTCGGCGGCATGATCCTGGATACCTTCGTCGCCACGCTCTTCATCCCGCTCTTCTTCAAGCTCCTGACCGGCGATCGGAAGGAACCCCGCGCATGAAAACCTCCGTCTCGTTGCTGCTCCCCCTGAGCTTCCTGCTTTCCGCCTGTGCGGTGGGCCCTGATTATGTGCGTCCCGAGACGCCGACCGCCGGGGTCTTTCCGGAGGCGACCCCGGGTGGCGTCGCCGTCGGCGAAAAGTGGTGGCAGGGCTTTGGCGACGCCCAGTTGAGCGCTTTCGTCGAGCAGGCATTGCTCGCCAACGTCGATGTCCGCATCGCCGCCGGTCGCGTCGAGGAAGCCGCCGCCGGTTTAGCGGATGTCGCGGGCGCGCGGTTACCGCAGGTTGATGCTTCTGCCGGGGCCGCGCAGAGTAAGGTCAGTGACAATGGGTATACGCCCATCAGCTCCACCAACGGACGCAACCGCACCGTCTATCGCGCGGGCTTGGCGACTTCGTTCGAACTCGATTTCTGGGGTAAGCTCCGCCGCGCCACCGAAGCCGCCCGGGCCCAACTCCTCGCCACCACCGAAGCACGGACTCAGGTGGAGCTCGCCGTCGCCGCCTCCGTGGTGCGGGCTTACGCCTTGGCGCAGTCCGCCGCCGTGCAGCAACGCTCGGCCGAGGAACTGGTGGCGATCCGCACCGAAGAACGCCGGATCGTCGGCGCCCGCTTTGCCGTCGGCTCGGCCAACGCCTCCGACCGTGCACAGGCCGAGGTGAATGTGGCCGCCGCGGTCGCGACCCTTTCGGATGCCCGTCGGGCGCGTGCCAACGCCGAACACCTCCTGGGTTTCCTCGTGGGGCGGCCGGACCTCGTCCTGCCAACCGCTGGCTCGGTCGCGCTGGTGCCGCCGCCGCCGCCTGCGGCCGGTCTCCCCGTGGATCTCCTGCGCCGGCGCCCGGATGTGCTTGCCGCCGAACAGGCCCTCGTTGCGGCGAACGCGCGGATCGGCTATGTCAAGGCCACCTATCTGCCGAGCTTCACCCTGACGGGTGCGTTGGGCAGCGAGAGCCGCGATTTAGCCCAGCTCTTCACGGCCGCCAGCGCCACGTCGAGCCTCGGCGTGGACCTGCGCGCACCCGTGTTCGATTTCGGTCGCGGCGCCGCGCGCGTCGAGGGTGCCGTGGCGTTGCAGCACCAAGCGGCCGCGACTTACGAAAGGGCGGTGTTGACGGCCTTCCGCGAGGTCCGCGACGCCCTGAGCGATGTCCGTGAGACTATCGAGTCGGCGCGGGCCGCGGAACTGCGCGAGGCGTCCGCCCAAGAGGCCTTCCGCGTCGCCGAGGTCCGGCAGGCGGCTGGCCAGTTGCCGCTCTCCGAGCACCTTTTGGCTCGTCGACTCCTGGCCGAATCCACGGCCGCCGTCGCCCGGGTCCGCCACGATCGCATCGGGGCGCAGGTTGACCTGATTAAGGCGCTGGGCGGTGCTCGCGTCGAAGTGCCGGCCAAGTAGCCGCTTGCTTAGCGGGCGAATTCGATCTCCCCCATCAGGTTCCCCGCCCATTTGCCGTCCTTCGATTGCCAGAAGGGGGCATCGCGGTTCGCGAAGCGCACCATGTTGCGGGCGTCTTGCTTGTACTTGGCGCGTTCGAGTTCGGGGAACATCACGCAGATCTGGTACTTGCCGGGTTGGATATCCTTCGGCGCGGTCGCCTTGATGGTGATTTCGTACCCCGCTTCCTTGTTCTGGAGGACCACATACGGTGGCAGGCGGCGGATGTCGAAAGCCTCGCCCTCGCCGGGCGAGAGCGTGTACTTCGTCGGGCTATCCACGTAGGCGAGGTCGAGGCCGCGCGGGGTGGGGCAGGGGGAGAAACCGCGGTTGGAGATGCGGATCTTGATGTCGAACTTCGCGCCGAGCTTGACCTTGTTCTGCCAGGAGGCGCTGAGCAGTTCGTAGCGATAGCCCACGTGGTCGCGCAGGTAGTCGAAGGCCGAACGGCTGACGGCGTTGCCCTTGGTGTCGGTGAAGTAGCCATCGGAGATGGGCAACCCCAGTTGGGTGACCTCCGCTTGGGTTTTCAGCTGCTTTTTCCAGCCATCGACGAGGCCCGCGGTCTTCGCCGGGTCGGCTTCGGACCAGCCGTGGGCCAAGCCGAGGGCGAAGGCGCGTTCATTCGAGGCCACTTGGGCGACGAGCCAGCCATCCGCCGCCGTGGGTTGCGTCGCCGTTTTGGCGGTGATCTCGGCGTCGTAGGGCACGAAGAGATTCTCCATGCAGAACTTCTGCCAATCCTCGTTGGTGCCGCCGAGCGGTTTTTCGAAGGTGGCGTCGTGGGTCAGGTCAAAGAGGAAGCGCGTGTTGTGGGTGCCGAGCCGGGCGGTGGGGTTGCCTTTCTCGAACGCGTTTCCTTGGTTGATGCGCAAGGGCCAACCCAGTTGCTTGCAGAGCCCCTCGCGCATGTCGGGCGACTGGATGAGCAGGGAGCGGTCGTTCGGCAGGCTGCCGAACGCCTCCTTGAGGATGGCGCCATGGGCTTCCGGGGTCTCGGGGATCTTCGTGGCGTTGGCGCCCTCGCCGCGGCGGCCGATGGAACCGAGCTGGACCGCGACGAGCACGTCGGCGTTGGCGGCGAGGACCTTCTTCAGTTGGGCCCAGTGGCCTTTGACCATCGCGAGGTCGGGGCCGCCCGATTTGCTGTCGTCGAGTTCGTAGGCGAAGCGCAGCTCGAGTTTGCAGCCCGCCCGACGGAAGGTGTCCAGGGATTTTTCGAGTCGCTGGAAGAGGACCTGGTCGAGGACGCGGTTGTGGTATTCATCGAGCCAGCAGATGCCGAGGTGCGTGGTGATGCCCTTCAGTTCCCAAGCCTTGAGGGCTTCGAACAGCTGGCGGTCCGTCCAGCCGTTGCGGCTGACCTCGACGCCGAGGAAGGGGACGGGCTTCTCGTCTTTGGCGGCGGGGGCGGCGCGCCGAACCACGCGCCCGTCGGCCCGTTGGACGATCAGTTGACCATCGCCCAAGCCGATGGGGCATTCCAGGCGGAAGCCACGTTCGGGGTTGCGGAGCCCGTTGAGCGCGGTGGGGTCGTCGGCGTAGAGCCCGTGGAATTCCTTGTACACGAGCTTGGGGGCTTCGTCCTTGGCCAGCAGGGGCAGGGTGCCGAGAAGCAGGAGGGGCCAGTGCTTGATCATGGTCCCATATTTTTGATGGGAGAGTGTCGAGGCAATCCCGATTCGGGAAGGAGCGGCCGAACAGACTCGCCTCGGGCCCGCGGCGAGGCTCAATGGACGGCATGTTAATGTCGGCCACATGGATGCAGACGCTCTCCGCTACCGCGGCCTCGGACCCCTTTTTGCCGGCGGCCACAGCCTTGTTTCTTGGGGCGGTCGTGCATGCCCTCTGCGCGCCGATCTTTGCCCGGGCCGCCCACCGCCGCGAAGCGAAGCGCGCCGATTTCCGGTCGGCGGTGCTGCACCTTTTGGGTGAAGTCGAAGCGGTCTTCGGCCTCTGGTCCTTCCTCATGTTGCTGCTGGCCGTCTGTTGGCCCGGCAAAGGGTGGGCCTTTGCCGTCGCGTATCTGGAGTCCGGCGACTACGCCGCTGCCGTCGCCGGCCGCGCGTACACGGGACCTTTCAAGTACTTGGAGCCCTTGTTCGTCTTCATCGTCATGGTCATGGCCTCGACGCGACCAATCGTCGAAACCGCTCGGCGCGTTTTGAATGCGGTCGCCGGTTGGTTCGGGGGGAGTCCGGCCGCCCGCTGGTTCGTGGTGCTGACTTTGGCGCCTTTGGCGGGCTCGCTGATCACGGAACCCGCGGCGATGACGATCGCCGCCTTTCTCCTTTCGGCCCAGTTTTATTGCCTGAAACCATCGTCCGGATTGCGGTATGCCACGCTGGCGTTGCTCTTCGTCAACGTGTCCATCGGTGGCGCCTTGACGCATTTCGCGGCCCCGCCGGTGGTGATGGTCGCCACGCGTTGGGGGTGGGGGACGGCGGAGGTTTTCCGGCAATTCGGTTGGGCGGCCATGACGGCAATCCTCGTCTCCAACCTCGCTTATTTCCTCTGGTTCCGCCGGGAACTCCTCGCCCTGCGTCCGCCGGTCTCCGCCGCCGATGCTCCCGCTGAGCCAACGGTGCCGCTCTGGGTGACCGCGGTGCACCTCGCGTTGATTGCGTGGACGGTCGTGATGTTGTCGGGCCATCACGCCTTCCTGATGGTAGCGGGCTTCCTGCTCTTCTTGGCGTTTGGGGTCGCCACCCCGCGTTGGCAGTCCCCGCTCCGGCTCCGGGCACCCTTGATGGTGGGGTTCTTTTTGGCGGGCTTGGTCGTCCTAGGCGGTCTGCAGGGGTGGTGGATCGGCCCGGTGATTCTCCAGATGGGGGAGATGTCCCTGCTGTGGGCTTCCGTTGGTTTGACCGCCTTCAACGACAACGCTGCAATCACCTACTTGGCGGCGCAGGTCCCTGCCTTGGCCGAGCCGGCGGCGGCTGCCCTGAGGCACGCCGTTTTGGCGGGTGCGTTGGCGGGGGGTGGTCTCACCGTCATCGCTAATGCCCCGAATCCAGCGGGACAGGCCATTTTAGGGGAACATTTCGAGGGTGGGGTGTCCGCAGGGCGCCTTTTCCTTTGGGCTTTGCTGCCCACTTTGGTGGCCGTCGCCAGTTTTCTCCTTTTCAGGTAAGTGACCTGGCCCAGCGAGGAGGGGTTGGGGCCAGGGGTATCGAACCACCTTTTTGACTGTTCAATCGATGTAGGCGGGGCTACATTTCAAATCCCCTAAGTCTAGCCCCTTTACCCTATGCGTTCTCGTACCCGTTCAGGTTTCACGCTCATCGAGCTCCTTACCGTCATTGCCATCATCGGCATTTTGGCGGCGGCCCTCTTCCCGGCCATCAATTCGGTCCGCAAGAAGGCCAAGATTTCGACTGGGCAGACGACCTTCCAGCAGTGGTGCGCCGGGGTGACCCGCTATAAGTCCGTTTACGGGTTCTACCCGAACATCGGCACTTCCTACACCACGACCACCGATGCCCTGCATAAGCTCGAAGCCGGCCCGGGCATCCCCTTCGTGAAGGCGCTTTACGGCAAGAACCCGACGGGCTCGCCGCTCTCCGGGGCCGCCTCGGGCGACCGCGCGAAGTATAACCGTAATGCCGAGGAATTCTGCGCCTTCGGCAAGGATGACTACGAGCTCTTTGACGCCAATGTGAATGCCGCCGGCAAGCTCATGGACAAGTTCGGCAACACCAATATCCGCGTGATCTTCGACACCGACGGCAACGGCACGATCAAGGGCATCTCCACGCCTTTGCCCGACGACCTGGACGCCACCAAGAACCCCAATGGCATCAACGGTCCCACCGGCATTCCGGCTCGCGTGATCATCTTCACCACCATCCGCGACGTCGGTTCGACCGGCGGTAGCCTTGGTCCGGACGACGTCGCCGACATCATCGCCATCCAGTGAGTCCCCGTGCCACACTCTCCCGCGCCCGCCGCGGTTTCACGCTGATCGAGCTGTTGGTGGTCATCACCATCATCCTGCTGATCTCCGCGCTCTTCCTCAACATCTCCTCCGGCGACGGCGGTGGCCTGATGGGTGGGCAGCGCATGGTCGGCTCTTCGATTCGCTCCGTGCGCGCGATGGCTCTGATGAACCGCGGCGCCCAAGGCACGGGTGTGAGCTACAACGCCCGCTACCGTCTGCTCATCTTGAACGACCCTTCGGATCCGGTGAATCACCTCCACAAGTACATGATTGCCGTGGGGAGCGTCGATACCAGCACCATGTCGGCCGGCGTTGACCCGACCACGGTCACGAGCACTTCGGACAGCCGTTACAAGTGGTACACGCCCGACGCCCCGACCCTGCTGCCCAGCGGCGTCTACTTCGTGCCGCCCACCAGCGATACCTCCACCGTCGTCAACAAGCCTCCGGGCTTCACGGGTACCTGGCAAGGTCGCGCCAGCATCATCGGCCAGATCGCCGATAACGCCACGGCGAACTCGAACGACAACCCGGGCAGCCCGCCTTGGATGATGTTCGCTTCGCAGGGCGTCGTTGCCCCCACCAGCTTGAGCGCGATGTCGGGTCTCGACGCCAAGAAGTGGTATTACGTCGAACTCCAGACCGGCGGCACCTCCAATCACCTTGGGCGCGTGGTCCTCGTGCTCGCCAACGGCGTGCTCCGTCTGGATCCGACGACCAACAAGGCCCAGTTGGATCTCGCCAACGAAAACCAGTTCGCCGCGCTTTCGCTCCGGCCGAGCGGTGACATCGCGATGACCACCGACCCGGATGAGCTCAACACCAATCTCCTGAAGTAATGAACACCGTCCTTGCCCCGTCCCGCCGTCGCCCCGGCTTCTCGCTGATCGAGGTCACCCTCGCCATCGGCATCCTCGGCATGGCGATCCTCTCGCTCGTCGGCATCCTCGGTTCGACCTTCCAGCAGGTCGACGAGATCATGCAGACCAATCGGGCCCTCTCGGGGGTGACCCGCCTCATCGGGGCCCTCGATAACCCGCGGTCCATCGTCTACCTCGACGCCAGCGCCGACAGCAATCCGGCGAACACGAAGTATATCCACCAAGGCCTCCAAGCGAAGCTGGACCCGTTTCCGGCGGTGGCTGCTTCGAACTTCGACATCGCCTACCGTTTGCTGGCTCCGGCCAATACCGCCAACAACGCGGTCTGGCTCTATGTGTACGACCGCAAGATGGTGACCGCCGTGGCCGATGCCACCTCGGCCGGCTCCTCGGTGAACTACAACCTTTACTCCAACCCTTCGGCGATGGAGGTGGCTTCATGCGCGGGCAACGCCGATAACTTCGGCCCGATTGCCGCCAACACGCGCAACGTCGTCGGTACCCCGATGCGCGTCCGCCTGACCCTCTCGAAACTGCTCGTCGGCCAGCGTTTCCAGATCGATACCGCCACCGGCGAACCCGGCGCGCAGAAGTGGGCGACGGGGACTGCTTTGCCGGTCGACCCCAACCTCTACGCCTTGGCTTACCTGCCGGTGGTCGCGGAGTTCTTCCCCCACGATTACGCCAATTCGACGGTCTTCAAGGCCCGTGAAGAAACGCCCATCCTCGTGCAGAACATCATCATCAGCCGATGAAAACATCCCTCCTTCGCACCGCCCGGCGCGGCTTCACCCTGATTGAGGTCATGGTCGCGACGGCGATCATGATCGTCATCGTCCTCGCGGTGGTGACCATCGCCGCCGACACCTTCAAGGCTTATGACCGCGCGGTCGCCGACTTGACGACCCAGTCGGAGGCCCGCGGCGCCCTCGACGCCCTGGAAAACGATTTTCAGACCGCCGTGATTCGTCCCGACGGCCGTTGCTGGATGGAGGTCATCCTGCCCGGTACGACCACCCCGAGCGGTGTCCCCAAGGCGGTCGGCAACCTCCAGCCTGTGGATCATCCCATGGTCATGCTCTTCTCGGCGCCGCCGGATCGCCCGCGCTGGTCTCCCGTGGCGACCAATCCCCGCACCGCCTTCAAGGGCGATGTTTGCGCCGTCGCCTACCGCATCGGCCAGCGCTCGCCGTTTGATGCTCCGGGTGACCCCATTCAACAAGTCTACGGCATCTACCGGACGATCATCGACCCCGAAGCGACCTTCCGCGATGCCTTGCCGATCATCTTCGCTTCGACGCCCACCACGCCCACCTCTCCGTGGAATTATTGGAACGGCGCGCGCCTCGTCCCGAATTATTCCGTGTCGGCCACGTCGGGCGGTTTCCAGACCCGCAATCTGATCGACCAGGGCTTGGTGCAGACGGGTGGGGCGACCTCCAACTACTGCTGGACGCTCGATGACCAGAACTTCATCGCCTCCAACGTGGTCGCCATGCATCTGACCTTCTGGTGCAAGTCTTCCTTGCCCGCGTCCTCCACCGTGACCGGTGCCTTGATCGATCCGCTCAAGCGCCCAGCTGAGATGCTCCGTCCGGTGGTCGTCGGTTCCGCCGATGCCTACAAGTTCGGGCCGGCGACGAACGGCGGCTACCTCGCCGAGTACAGCACGAACACTTCCGCCTCGTCCACCAACGCGGCCCCGCTTCGTTACGGTCCGCCCAGCGGCGCTTCGACCTTGCCGGTCACGGGCGTGACCTCGACGCAGCCTTTTGACGTCTATGGCGCCCGCCTGCGGATCTACTCGGATCGCATGTACCCCGATTCCTTGGGGCCCGCCAATGTGGCCACGGCCACCTCCCTGCCTTATCTTCCTTACTCGGTGAAGGCCGTGGAGGTTTCGCTGACGATCCTCACCCCTGAGGGCTCGAAGGAACTCCGCGCTCTCCAGAAGTTGACGGCCGCCCAAGGGGCCCAAGGCCTCAAGCTGCCTTCGGACAACGACTACAAGCGCATCGTGAATCAGTATGGTCGTAACTACACGCGTTACATCAAACTGATGGCGAACGGCGGCTAAGTGCCCGGCGTTGCAAACAGAAAGGGCGTCCCGCGGGACGCCCTTTCTGTTTGATGGAGTCGGCTGATTACTCGGCGTACACGCCCATCTTACGGAACTTGGCGTAGCGGTCGGCGATGAGTTTCTCGGGCTTGGACTTGGAGAGTTCCTTGAGGGTTTCGCGTAGGGTCTTGCGGATGTTCGAGCCGGTGGCGGCCGGGTCTTCCTGCGCACCGCCGAGGGGTTCCTTCACGACGCCGTCGACGACGCCGAGCTTGAGGAGGTTGGGGGCGTCGAGGCGCAGGGCTTCGGCGGCTTTCGGGGCATGGGCGCGGTCCTTGAAGAGGATCGCGGCGCAACCTTCGGGTGAGATGACGGAGTAGTAGGCGTTCTCGAGGATGAAGACCTTGTTCGAGACGGCGATGCCGAGGGCGCCGCCGGAGCCACCCTCGCCGATGACGAAGGTGATGATGGGCACGCCGAACTGGCTCATCTCGCGGAGGTTCACGGCGATGGCTTCCGCCACGTGACGTTCTTCCGAGCCGATACCCGGGAAGGCGCCGGGGGTGTCAACGAGGGTGATGATCGGCAGTTTGAAGGTATGCGCCATCTTCATCAGGCGAAGCGCCTTGCGGTAACCTTCGGGATTGGGGCAACCGAAGTTCCGGCGGAGGTTTTCCTTGGTGTCGCGGCCTTTCTGCTGGCCGATGACCATGACGGGCTGGCCTTCGAAGAAGGCCGTGCCGCCCACGGTCGACTCGTCGTCCATGTAAAGGCGGTCACCGTGGAGCTCCTGGAAGTCGTCGAAGATCATCCCGATGTAGTCCAAGGAGTAGGGTCGGCGGGGGTGGCGCGCCAGCTGGACGCGCTGCCAGGGGGTCAGGTTGCCGTAGACCTCGCGGCGGGTCTGGGCCAGCTTGGCCTCCATGGAGACGGCTTCCTTGGTGACATCCATGCCGGCGGACTCGGACGACGCCCGGAGAGCGGCAATCTTATCCTCCAGTTCGCGGATGGGCTTCTCAAACTCGAGCGTGAAGCGGGGCTTCGTGACAGACATGGGGGACTAAATAGGGGATTTTTAGGCCGCAGGGCAACGGGAATAGGGGGCAGTTGAAACGGCTAAACGGCCAAAACCTCGTTTTTCGCTCTTTTCCACGAACCAAGCGTCTGACAGAGTGTCAGAACCCTCACCCCACCATGCGCTCCCTGTTTCTCCTGACTTTGGCCGCCTCCAGCCTCTTGGCTGATGGCTACCTCGACACCCCGCTTATCCCGGGCACCCAGTGGCACGTCCATGACTCGACCCGTCCCCAGCCCCCGCGTGCGGACAAGGAGAAGCTGAAGGTCACGACGACCGCGGCGCCCGCCGGTGCGGTGGTCCTGTTTGACGGCAAGGATGCCGCCGCCGAGTGGCAAGCCGACAACGGCGCCAAGGGCGTGACGTGGGAAGTGAAGGATGGCTCGATGGTCGCGCGCAAAAACGGCATCCACACGAAGAAGTCTTTTGGCGACCTGACGCTCCACGTCGAATGGCGCTCCGCCGAAGGCTACGACAAGAACGAGAAGAAGAAGGGGCAGGGGAACTCCAACAGCGGGATCTTCTTCATGCGCACCTATGAGCTCCAGGTGCTCGATTGCTCCAAGACCGAGACCTATGCCGACGGCATGACCGCCGCGATCTACGGTCAGCAGCCGCCCGCCTTCAACGCCTGCAACCCTTCCCGTGAGTGGAACAGCTACGACATCGAATGGACGGCCCCGCGCTTCGATCAGGACGGCAAGGTGCTGTCCAAGGCGCGCATCACCGTCGTCATGAACGGCGTCAAGGTGCAGGACAACGTCGAGTATATCGGTCCGAGCAGCCACAAGAAGAACCCCCCTTACGCGAAGCACGCCGACAAGCTCCCCATCGGCCTGCAGTTCCACGGCGACCCCGTGGAGTTCCGCAACATGTGGGTCCTCGAGAAGAAGTAAGCTTCAAGGGAAGGTCCAGCGACGCCCCGGCTTTCCGGGGCGTTTTGTTTTGCGGCTACGCCTCCCTCGGTAATTTGGCCCGTTTCGACTTACCCGTTTGCAAGGGGCGTGGTTCATGGTAAGGTCTGGTCTTCCACTGATGTATCCCGCCGATCGACGCGACAACTGGCATGCCGGACAAGGCCGATGGTCCGATGTGCCCGCGTCCGATTGGAACGACTGGCATTGGCAGTTGCGCAATCGGATCACGACCTTGGCCCAGCTGGAGACGATGCTCGAATTGTCCCCCCAGGAGCGGGCGGGGTGCCTCTTCGCCGCCCATAAGCTGGCTTTGGCGATCACCCCGCACTTCTTCAACCTGATCGACCCGAAGGATCCGCACTGCCCCGTGCGCCGGCAGGTGATCCCGCACATCGATGAGTCGGTGGTCGCGCCCGGCGAATCCGCCGATCCCGTCGGCGAAGAGGGGACCATGCCGGTCCCCGGCATCGTGCACCGCTATCCGGACCGCGTCCTCTTCTTGGTCACCGATCGTTGTGCCTCCTACTGCCGTTACTGCACGCGCAGCCGCCTGGTCTCCAACGCCCAAGCCTACGATTTCCATCCCGAGCTCGAACAGGGCCTGCAATACATCGCGGCGCATCCCGAGATCCGCGACGTGCTCCTCTCCGGCGGCGATCCGCTCTTGCTCTCGGATGCCAAGCTCGACGCGCTCCTCGGTCGCTTGCGCGCCATCCCGCACGTCGAGTTCATCCGCATCGGTTCGCGCATCCCGGTCTTCCTGCCGCAACGCGTCACGCCCGAGTTGGCCGCCATCTTCCGCAAGCACGGCCCGATCTGGATGAGCATCCATACGAACCACCCGAAGGAGATCACCCGCGAATTGGCCGAGGCTTGCGAGCGCTTGTCTTTGGCCGGTGTTCCGTTGGGCAATCAATCGGTATTGATGGCGGGTATCAACGACACCCCGGAGGTGATGACGTCCCTCGTCCATCGCCTGCTCATGATGCGGGTGCGCCCCTATTACCTCTACGCCTGTGACCTCATCGAGGGGTCGACCCATTTCCGGGCGCCGATCCAGAAGGGCATCGATATCATCCGGGCGCTCCGCGGGCACACGACCGGTTACGCCGTGCCGCAACTCATCATCGATACCCCCGGTGGCGGGGGGAAGGTCCCGATCAATCCAGAATACGTCCAGGCCATCCACGACGGCATCGTCGAGCTGCGTAATTTCGAAGACCGCGCCTACATTTACCCGTCAGGTAACCAGATGCCGGAACCGAAGCCCGAGTTGAGGGCGTAAGGATAGGGGATAGGGGATAGGGGATGGGGGATGGGTGGGGTTAGCACTGCGTGTTAACCGAGTTGGATCTCCTATGCGTTTGGGCAGCTAGCGGTTGCCGAAGGGTGCGGCGAAGCCGCAGGAATTGTCCCGGTTCCAGGTCCCCCGGTGCTCTGCTCGCTAGGTCGTGACGCCATCCCGACTCTACCTGGAAAAAGCCCCAAAACAGAGCGAACCAGAAGGTTATTCTGGTTCGCCGCTCAAAGTGGTGGGCCCGTAGGGATTCGAACCCCAAACGTCTGATCCGTAGTCAGAAATGATATCCATTTCACCACGAGCCCGTTCCGAGACGATTGAAAGAACCGTCCCGGACCCGAAAGGCAAGGAATTTTTCGAAAGCCCTATTTTTGGGCCCGATGGAGGGCGACCGTCCCGAACAGCATGCTTTCCTGGGTAACCTCGCCAAATCCAGCGTTTTTCAGTTCCTGCGTCAGGCCAGCGGCGTCAGGGAAGCCTGCGATGCTGGTGCCAAGGTAGCGGTAGGCGCCGAAGTCACCGGTCAGGATCCCCGCCATGATCGGTGAGATCAAGCGGACGTGGATGAAGTGGAAGGGGGCGAACCAGGCGGCCGGTTTCGAAAACTCCAGGATGAAAACCGAGCCGCCGGGCTTCACGACGCGGTGGAGTTCGCGCAAGCCGCGGGCGCGGTCCTCGAAGTTGCGCACGCCGTAGGCGATGGTGACCGCATCGCAGGCATCGTCCGCGAGCGGAAGGTTCATGCAGTCCCCCTGACGGAACTCCGGAGCATGGAGCGCGGATTTCGCCGCACGTTGGCGGGCGACGTCGAGCATCGGTTCGCAGAAGTCATAGCCGGTGACTTTGCAATCTTTGGGCAGGGCGGGGAGGAGTTCGAAGGCGACGTCGCCGCTGCCGGTGGCGAGGTCGGCAACCTGCTTGGGCTGGGTGGCGACGACGGCCTGAATCAGCCGGTTACGCCAGCCGACGCAGAGGCCGAAGCTGAGCAAGCGGTTGGCGAGGTCATAGCGCGAGGCAATGCCTGAGAACATCTGACGGACTGCATTGCCTTCGGCCATGGGCTTACCATCCGCACAAAGCGCAGAAGGTCAAGTGGAGGGGAGGAGGGATAGTGATAGGGGATGGGGGATAGGGG
>DBCN01000114.1:2081-3163 GCA_002293065.1 Opitutia bacterium UBA957 | reverse complement strand
CGATCGGCGGTTAAGCGGGCCTCCCAGGTCTCCTCAAGGGCGCCAGCGGGCGCCCTTTTTGTTGGCACGGGTAGGGGCAGCACCGCGTGCTGCCCTAGCTGCCTCTGGTAGGGTTGGCACTGCGTGCCAACCTAGCCGCGCCTGTTGGGGTCTGGCTTCGTCGCGTTCACGCGATGGTGCCTGACCCCTTTCGGACAGGCGCTTCCCCATCGGGAATCGAGAAGTGCGGGCCGTCCTTCACCCGCGCTTCCTTCCCGGTCCCCCCCCTTTTCCCCTCGTGGGCTTCGCCCACGGTGCGCGCACTTACGCTATGCGACGGTGAGATGACGGTGCCGACACAATCGACGCACCATCGCCGTAAACGCCGCGGAGTCTTAACTCTAGGAGGTTTGCTCATCGTCGGTGCGTCTGGCGAGATGGTGTCCACACCCTATGCGTCACCTCACTCGTTCCCTCCTCCTCGCCGCCGCCGTCAGTCCTCTCTACGCGACCAATTACGGTTCGCCTCTGCTGGACGCGACGGCTCCGACCTTCTCGAGCAACGTTTCCTTCGGCGGACAGTCTTACGTGAACAAGGGCCTCGTCGGCGTCGGCGTCTTCGCCACCAACGTCATCGACGGTCGCGGCGATACCTTCGGCTCTTTCTCCTCCTTCAAGGTGGATCACACCACCTGGCGCAAGAACTCCGACGGTAGCTACTCCGGCACGCTCTACACGCTGCCGGATCGCGGTTACAATGTCGCCGGCCTGATCGCCTATCCGGCGCGCATCCAGCAGATGGGGCTCACCTTCACGCCTGACTACACGGCCAATAACGTCGGGCAGACGCAGCTCGCCCTCTCCTTGCAGCGCACCATCAGCGTGACCGACTTCGCCGGCCAGACCACCACCGCCGTCGATCCGACCGGCGCCACCTCGTTGCAGGGCTACAGCAACGTCGCCACCGCGGGCGGCAAGTTCGCCATCGATGGCGAGGGCCTCGCGATGCGCGCCGACGGCTCCTTCTACATCTCCGATGAATACGGCGCCACGGTCTACCATGTGAGCAAGACCGGCCAGATGCTCGGCCTCATCACCCCGCC
>DBCN01000114.1:0-2016 GCA_002293065.1 Opitutia bacterium UBA957 | reverse complement strand
ACCGGCGTGCAGACCGGTGGTCGTCGCGATAACCAAGGCATGGAGGCCGTCGACCTGACCCCCGATGGTCGTTACCTCGTGACGATGCTCCAGAGCGCCACCCGCCAGGACAATCCCCTCAACACGAACGACGGGCGCCTCTTCACCCGCCTGATGGTCTACGACGTGAGCAAGAACGCCACCCCGACTTCCACGATCGGCCACTACCTGGTCGAACTGCCTACTTTCGACCGTGACGGCACCGGCGGCTCCGCCGACCGCGCCGCCGCTCAGTCGGAAATCGTCGCGCTCTCCCCGACGAGCTTCTTGGTGCTCACCCGCGACGGCAACGGCAACGGCTCCGGCGACAACAATCGTCCGCTGGTCTTCAAGACGGTTGCGCTCGTCTCCACCGTCGGCGCGACGAACCTCTCCGGCACTTCTTACGAGACGGGTTACACCGCGGCGGCGAGCGGCATCTCCGGCCCGACCGCCGGCATCACCGCCGCTCAAGCGGTCCCCTTCGTCAACCTCCTCAACCCCACGCAGCTCGCCCGCTTCGGTATCGACACGAATTTTGGCGCCGAGGGCTCGACCTCGCCGATCAACGTCAATTCGCTCGGTGAGAAGTGGGAGGCCCTCTCGATCGTCCCGGTGCTCGATGCCGCCGCTCCGAACGATTACTTCCTGCTGGTCGGCAACGACAACGACTTCCTCGGCACGAGCGTGACCATGCTGGGCGGCCCGGCTTCCGATGCCACGGCGGGCCCGAGCGTCGCCGACAACCCGAACCGCGTCCTCGTCTATCGCGTGACCCTTCCGGGCTACGTCGACCCGGGTCTGGTCATCTCCGCCACCAACCGTGCTCCGGTCATCGCCGACCAAAACCTGCGCACTTCCCGTTTGGCGGGCGCCAGCTTCGGCTCGATCCTCAAGAGCCGCCTCGCCGGCGCGGTTCGTCTTTCCGCCCCGAAGATCGCCGCCGACTTCGATTGGCAGGCCGACTCGGAAGCCCTGCAGTATTGCATCTCCGGTCTCCCGTCCACCCATGCCGCCGCGGGCAACCTTCGCTGGTGGTTCGACGGCAGCATCCGCGATCTCTCCGAAGACGCGGGCGCCCTCACCCCCGCCATGGATTCCCGTTCGAACGCCGGCGCGCTCGGCCTCGAGTGGGCCGTCGCCCCTGGTTTCGTCTTTGGCTTGGGCCTGGGAATGCAGGATGGTAAGTCGAACGGCTCCGACGGCTCCAACCTCAGCTACACCGGTCGCAGCGTGACTTCCTACCTCATCGGTCGCGGCGACGTCTTCTTCGGCAGCCTGACGATCACCTCCGGCACGCAGGACCTCGACACGATCCAGTCGGCCGGCGCCTATGGTTCGACGCCGGTGGGCGCGACCGAAGGCCGCAGCCTTTCCGCGGAACTCCTCGTTGGTGCGTCCGTCGGTGAAATCGGCGGTTGGGCGGTGACTCCGATGGTCGGCCTCGCCCGCACCACGGCCAAGCTCGATGCCTACACCGAAGCCGGCGTCGGTGGCGTCTCCTACCAGAGCCAGCGCCTCACGACCAACACCGTTTCGGCGTCGGTCGAATTCGCCAAGGCCTTCGCCCTGGAGGGCGGTAGCTACACCCCGTTCGCCCGCCTCGGTTATGAAAGCGATTTCGGTGGCTCGGACCAGACCGCCAACGTCTCGGTGCTCACCAACGGTGGCACCGTCGGCGTCGCCGTCACCTTGCCGAACGCCGATCGCGATTACGTCACCGGCGCCCTCGGCCTCCGGTGGAAGCTCGGCGAATTCAACGCCGAAGCCTCCTACGAGCACCGCACCAGCGACAACGGCTACGCCGAAAACCGCTTCAACCTCAGCCTCTCCAACCGCTTCTAAGCGGTCGGTTAGCCTCATACACGAGAGCCCGGCCGCCAGGCCGGGCTCTTTTCGTTGGTAGGGACCGCACCACGTGCGGTCCTAATCTGTCTCGGGTAGGGACCGTACCACGTGCGGTCCTTCTGCCACTTGTCTCGAGGTAGGGTTGGCACT
>DBCN01000060.1 GCA_002293065.1 Opitutia bacterium UBA957 | reverse complement strand
CTCCAGTCCAAAATCGTCACCGCCCCATCCGGGCCTTGGCTGAGCTCGATGCCGCGGAACCAGGGATCGGCGGACTTCAAGATATCGGGCTGGTGCTTCATGACCAACGCGCTACCGACCCGCTCGATGGCTTCGACGTTCACGCGTCGGCCATGCATGTTCAGGGTCATGAGTTTATCGCGATACGTCGACGGCCAGTTATCGCCCTGATAAATCATCATGCCGACGTGCGCGTGGCCGCCGCCAAAATCTTCGGCGCCGCCGCGGCCGCCGTCCGAGTCGTTCCATTTCTTGCCGGTATTCCAATGGTAGTGGTCCGCCTGCTGGTCGATGAGTTCGTAGACGAAGGGATACGGGTCCTCGCCATGCATGCGCTTGAAGTGCGCGCCGTGGATACCCTGCCAACCGTGCCCAATCACCGTGTTGATGAACAAGAGCTCATGGTCCTTGGTCCAGTCGGAGCCCCACGGGTTGGTCGTGCCGTGGCAGTAAGGCTCGAAGATTTTCTTCACCGGGTGATAACGCCACAAGCCGCCCGCTGTGGGCTGACGCTTATCCTTCGCCACGCCGGGGACATCGACCCACGAAGTGCTCGAGATGCCGACGCGTCCATACAGCCAACCGTCCGGACCCCACTTCAGTCCGTTCGCAAAGGTATGGCGACTCGCGGCGGTCGTGCTAAATCCATCGAGGATGACTTTCGGTGGGCCCGCGGGCTTATCACCCTCCATTGGAATGAAGAGCAGGTTCGGCGGGCACAGCGCCCACACGCCGCCCAGGCCACGCTCGATACTGGTGAGCATCTGCACGTCTTCCGTGACGACGGTGCGTTTATCGAACTTCCCGTCGTGGTCGGCGTCCTCGAAGATGATGATGCGATCGCGAAGCTTGAGGTCGAAGCGCTCCTTGCCGTTGGCGTAAGTGTAGTTCTCGGCGACCCAAAGGCGGCCGCGCTCGTCCCAGCATAGGGCGATGGGCTGACGGACATCCGGCTCGGCCGCGAAGAGCGTGGCGGTGAAACCCTCGGGCAGGTGCAGCTTGGTCAGCGCATCCGCGGGCTTCAGCAGCGGGATCGTCTCTGGCTGATTATTGGTCGGTTCCGGAAACGACGCGGCCCCCAGGGACAGGGCAAAGAGTAATGCAAGCGGGCGGGCGTCCATCGGGGTCTGGGTTACCGACCACACTGCGGATCGAAGGTTCCGAGTCGACCCTGCAAGCGACCCTGAGGGCTCAGAACCCGCGGACGATCTGAGCGTAGACGTCCGTCGAGGCGATCTGCGCCGGCAGGCTGGCGTCACGCGCGGCGATGCACACGGGCCAATCAAGCGGGTCCTCCGGCAGGCGGCCATGCGAGCCCTTCACGAGCGAGGCGTCCTGCGAGACGACTTCCATGAGGGCCTTGAAGCCGAGGGTCTTCTTCAGGAGGAACCAAGCGATGGTGAGCATCGGGAAGCGGATCTTCGGGTCGATGAAGAGCTCCACGGGGTCGTAGCCGGGCTTGCGATGGATATCGATGGTGCGGGCGTAGTCGGGATCGCCCGAGCCTTCCTCCCACCAGTAATATGAGAACCAGCTATGGTTGTCGGATACGACGACGAAGTCACCGGCGCGGACGTGTTTGATGCCGGTGGCGGCTTGGGCCTCGGCATCAAGGACCTGCGCGACGCCCGGCGTGGCGAGGAGGACTTGGCGGACTTTTTCGCGGATCGATGAGTCGAGGACCACGACGTGCGCGACCTGGTGGTCGACGACGGCGAAGGCCTTGGAATTAAAGACGTCGAGGGTCTCGACGCCGGCCTCATCCTTGAGCTCGAGCCAGTCATGCTTGCGGAGGACCTTATTCAGCGGGACGGCCCGGTCGACGGCGGTGATGGCGTATTCGGAAACGATGACGACGTCCACGCCGCGGGACTCGAGGAAATCGGCGAGGTCACCGACGAGCGCGTCGACGTCGCGTCGGGCGGTATCGCTGCGCGGGTCGTTGGGCCCAAAGCGCTGCAGGTCGTAATCGAGGTGCGGGAGGTAGACGAGGTTGAGGTCGGGCTGCTCATGCTCCTCGATCCAGCGGGCGGAAGCCGCGATCCATTGCGTGGATGGCAGGCCGGCACGCGGTCCCCAGAAACTATGGAATGGGAAATCGCCGAGGTCGCGCTTGAGCAGCTCCCGGGTGCGCTGCGGGTAGCTGGCGATGTCGAAGATCTTTCCGCCGTTGGACTTGTAGATGGGACGCGGCGTGACGGAGATGTCCGCGTTCGTGCCCATGTTGTACCACCAGAAGAGGTTCGCGACCTTCAGCCGGGGGTTCTTCGCGTGGAGTTCGTCCCAAACCTTCGGGGCACCGACCACGCGGTTAGACTGCTTCCAGAACTGCACTTCGCTGAGCGTGCGGTCGTACCAACCATTACCGACGATGCCGTGCACGGACGGCGGCTGGCCGGTCAGGTAATCGGACTGCGCGGTGCAGGTGACGGCGGGGAACGCGGGTTTGACCTTCGCGACGGAGCCCTTGGCGGCGCGCGCGGCCAGACGTGGCATCACGCCGGACTGGAGGTCGCGCGCGGAGAGACCGACGACGTTCAGGACCGCGCGGCGCATGTCTGCTGGTCGCGCGCGCGCAACTCATCGGTCGCGCGGCGGACGATGGCGGTGGCCATTTCGTGGACTTGGAGCGATTTCCCGATCGCCGTCGGCAAGACGAGCGTGAGCTGACCGCCGAGGTGTTCGCGGAACTCCTCGAGCCCGGCCAGCATCGGGGCGCCACCATCGAGGTGCATCTCCGGCGCATAAGTCCGGAAGCCGAGGGCGGTGAGCAGATTCAGGGTGCGCTCGGCTTCTTCCCGGCTGAAATGCCCGAGGTCGCGGGCACACAGGATATCCAAGGCCAAGCCCACGGCGACGGCTTCACCGTGCGTGAGGCGATGGTTCGTCATCGATTCCAGCTTGTGCGCGGCCCAGTGACCGAGGTCGAGCGGACGCGCGCTACCGAGCTCAAAGGGGTCGCCATTGCCGGCGATGTGACGGGCGTGGAGCTCAGCCGAGCGGCGGACGGCGCGGCCGATGGCGGGGATGTCGCCGGCGGCGAGCAGGTCGGACTCCTTCTCGAGGTTACCGAAGAAGACCGGGTCCTTGAGCAGCGAGACCTTCACGGCTTCGACGAGGCCGTCGCGGAGGCCGCG
>DBCN01000011.1 GCA_002293065.1 Opitutia bacterium UBA957 | reverse complement strand
CTTCATGCGCGGCCCGGATGTTTCCGGGACGCTCGAAGGCGCCGGCGGCGCCCGCGGCGTCCTCGCCGTGCTGAAGGACGCATCCTCCTGGAAGGCCGTCGCCGCGGATACCTTGGGCAACGTGCTCGCCCTGGCCGGCGTTAATGGCGACTTCCAGCGGAGGACGTTCGATCCCTGGGGTAATCCGCTGACGCGCGATGCGTCGGGCAACTTGCGTGCTTCCACGCTGCAGGAACGCCGCGCCGACTACGACGCCCTCCCGCTCGCCTGGGCCTCCCAGGAGGTCGATCCAGACACTGGGCTCACCCATTACCACTTCCGCGAGTACAGCCCCAGCCTAGGCGGCTGGCTCACGCAAGATCCCATTGGGCTCGCCGGCGGCTACCTCAACCTCCGTAGTTACCTCGGCAATAGACCGGCGGATGAGTTGGATGTGTGGGGGGAGGGGTCCCCTGACGTGTTCCACAAGAGCATGCAATCTACTGCGGAACTAAAAGCGACAAGAGAAGTTTTAAGGAAAGAATTGGAAAGGACCGAAGGCATAGTGCGTCGGGCGGCGCCAATCCAAAAGAACGGATTTATTCTTCCGTCCGGGCCGTACATGCCAACTCCGGAGTTTATCACCCCGGATCAAACTGAGTGTGATGAGGCATTCGGCGACTACGCGGCTGCAAAGGAACGTCTGAATGAGTTATACCATGCTATCAAGATCTTCAATCGAGTAATCGAGATCAGAGAAGCCACATACGGGAAGATTAACAAGAGGGACCGCCTATGGGATGACACAGATGGAAACGTTCGGGAGTTCGTAGCAGTATATAACGCCTTCCTTCTGCCCGAAGACGGACACCCGATGACAACACACGGTCTATGGGCTTCCGCAAAGCTGACAGAAAAAGTAGGAAAGGCCGAATATACTGCGATAGAGCTCATGCTGACGGGCGGCGCGGCTGCTGCGGAGAGATTTCTGATAAGAGGCAGCGCCGCCGTCGTCAGGCCCACGTTGTTAGGAGGTGCCGCAAAGAACGCACCGATCATCATGGGAGAAAACATGGGACGGGTTCAGTCGTATGCTAATAAGGTCGGCGGACAAACAATCAATGACTTCATTCCGTCAAATAAATGGAGCATGGAGGCGAATAAGGCGTGGGTTCAGCAAATGCGCACGGAGGGACGTCAGATAATTGATATTGGCCCTGATTTTGCTCGCCGCGCTCAACGTGTCCGACAGGGCATTCGCCCAGATGCTCCTGCCTATAATCTGGAGCGAATGAATTTAAACGGCTACGGAGGCTATCAAAGCATTTTTGAGCGCACTGGAAGATACTCAGGCGGTGTGCCTGGCTTTGATCCATGAGTATGAATACCGCGTTGTTAGAAATCTTCCGAGATCAGGCTGAAAAGCTATTTGCATTTTTGCCCTCTGATTGTGGCTTTGCCCCCCCCAAAATGGCTGTAGACGAGTATACGTTGTTAGCAGTCGTGACATTCAAGGGGCAAAATCTGGCCATCGAGCTTTTACTCGATGAGCGTGGTCAAGATGTTGATTGCAAAGTGGCTCGTGTGAGCAACGGGAAAGTGACGGAGCATTACGGCCGTGACGACGCTGGCAAGCTGGTTAGGGAATCCTTGTTTGCAATGCTTGCGCGAAAAGGCGTCAGGGCTAGTCTGTTCACGGAAGTATCGGGAATGTCCTTGGAGAAAAGAATCCCAATCACTCTTGAAGATTTTTCCCGAATGTTAAAGCAACACGGTAAGGACATCCTTGCCGACTCTTCTTGGGTGTTTGAGTGACGCATGCTCGTAACTCCGACGCCTCAATGTGAAGCAACGTCTTTGCGCTCTCGCGTGTAGCAACGTCCGCCAAAACCTCGTCAACCGCCGATGCGCCGCACTGTCACGGGCCGTGAGATCGCTTCGCTCCCAAGCACGTCCGCGCCAGTGCTCGTTCCGTGGACGTTCAACGGCGGTCGCTAGTCTGGCCCGTCGCGTCATCTGCTCGGGGGCATTCGTTCCTCGCAGACCCCGGCACATGCCGCGTCGGTCCAGCATCTCCCTTGGGTGTGTCGTAGCTGACTGGCGGCAGCTCTCTCTGCCGTGCAAGCACGTCAGCCGTAGCCGCAGACCCCTCGTGCGTTCCGCTGCGCTCCACTTGCTCTGAGCCGGCTCGTGCGCGGGGCAGCGGTGGTGCGTGCGCGAGCTGAGTGTCGACTTCGTCGGTGGTCGGGTCATGCTAAATGGGGCCAGTTAAAATGTTAGTTGTCGGATTGCCTAACTGCCTTGAGGCTGTCTTGGGGTGGTCACGGTTTATTGGTCCAGCAGAGTCCTGTATTGTGTTAGAGCGGGTCACTCATTTTGAGTGTAGGTGTATTGGCCTGTGGTTGTTTTCGCTAGTTGAAGTCTCACGCTGCACACGAGGTCTCACTGTGACGGTGAAACTTCCTTGCAGATCGACATTTTCCTTGCGGCGCCCTTTTGCGGGATTAGGTTTCTTGTGCTGAGATAACCATGACGTAGGCGACTGCGGCAAGCAGACGCAAAGTCGGTTTAAGGCCATAAAACCAATGAAAAAGACGGTAAAAGGAGATTTCGAATCCCATCCTCTCCGCCACTTTACTTGCGTTTCCTTGCTTATAACTAGGAGAACACGGGCTAGTTATTAGCAGTGTTAGGCAGGATTTGCGGAGTTGGTCAATAAGTTGTCCGCAAACTGTCCGCAAGATTTCAACACTAGCTAGCAATGGCCTTCATTCATGTCGTCTCTGAGCTTCATCGAATGGGCTATGGGCCATGGTTCTTCATCTTGTTGATGAAGCTAGTAGGTGGATGAGACCTCCACAGCCAGGAGGATTACGACCTTGCGCTAGAGGCTTCAGGCCTTGCGGTGGCGTAGGCGGAGGGCGTTAGTAATGAGGGAGACGCAACTAAGGCTCATGGCTGCTGCCGCGATCATAGGCGAAAGCGTCCATCCGGTTAGGGGATAGAAGGCGCCGGCGGCCAGCGGGATGCCTAGGGCGTTGTAGCCGAGGGCGAAGCCGAGGTTCTGGCGCATGTTGGCTACGGTCTCCCGGGAGAGGGCGCAGGCTTGGGCGATGCCGCGAAGGTCGCCCTTGACCAAGGTCACCTGTGCGTTGCGGATGGCCACGTCGGTGCCGTCGCCCATCGCGATGCCGACGTGGGCCTGGGCGAGCGCAGGAGCGTCGTTGATGCCGTCGCCGGCCATTGCGACGATGCGACCTTCGGCGCGGAGGCGGGCGACCAGCTTCAACTTGTCGCCCGGGGTGGCATCGCCGTGAATCTCGTCGAGGCCGAGCTCGCGGCCGATGGCTTGGGCGGTCGCCTCGGCGTCACCGGTCGCCATGATGATGCGAAGTCCGGCCGCCCGGATCTCCCTCAAGGCCTGGACCGTCGAAGGCTTGAGGTTGTCTGCGGCGACCAGCGCGCCGGCGGTACGTCCGTCGATGGCTAGGAACAGCACACTAGCGCCGGTGCGGCGATGCGTCTCGGCCTGGGTCGCGAGCGGGCCGGGGTCTGCGCCGAAGGAGCGGAGCAGGGTGGCGTTGCCGAGCACGAGTTCACGCCCGTCGAGACGTCCCCGGACGCCTTGGCCGGTCACAGCCCGGAAGTCGGTGGTCTCCCGTAGGTCTAGGCCGCGTTCTTTCGCGGCGTTCACCAAGGCCGAAGCCAAAGGGTGTTCGCTGCCGAGTTCGAGCGAGGCCGCCAGACGCATGACTTCGTCGGCGGTGAAGCCTTCCGAGGGAAGGATCAGCGTCAGGCGAGGCTTTCCTTCGGTCAGCGTACCGGTCTTGTCGATGACCAACGTGTCGACCTTCTGGAGCGTCTCGATTGCCGCCGCGTCGCGGAAGAGGATGCCATGGGCAGCGCCGCGTCCGGTAGCGATCAGAATGGACATAGGCGTGGCCAGCCCGAGCACGCAAGGGCAGGCGATGATCAGGACTGAGACGGCGTTGATCAGGCCGAAGACCCAGCCGCGCTCGGCGCCCAGGAGCCCCCAGGCGAAGAACGTAATCAGGGCGATGCTCACGACGATCACCACGAAATAACCCGCGACGACATCGGCCATCTTCTGCATCGGGGCCTTCGAGCGACGGGCGTCTACGACCATCTGAACAATCTGGGAGAGCATCGTGTCGGCGCCGACCTTCTCGGCGCGGAGGACGAAACTACCGTCGATATTCAAAGTGGCGCCCGTCACCTTGTCGCCGGGATGCTTGACGACCGGGAAAGGTTCGCCGGTCAGCATCGATTCGTCGACCGCGCTGCCGCCGGAGAGAATGATGCCGTCGACCGGAATCTTCTCGCCCGGACGCACGCGCACCTGGTCGCCGACGCGGATATGGCCGAGCGGGATGATTTCTTCCTGCCCGTCGGCATGGACGCGACAGGCCGTCTTCGGGGCTAGGCCGAGCAAAGCGGCTAGCGCCCCGGAGGTGCTAGCGCGGGCGCGCAGTTCGAGGATCTGGCCGAGCAGGGTGAGGCTGACGATTTCGGCCGCTGCTTCGTAGTAGACCGAGAGACGGCCCATCTCACGGAAGGAGGCAGGGAACCAATCTGGCAGTAAGGTCGCCGCTAGGCTGTAGCCGAAGGCCGCGCCGGCCCCGAGGCCGATGAGCGTCCACATGTTGAAGCTGCGCTGTTGGATCGAGGCTTTGAAACGGGCGAAGAGCGTATGACCGCCCCAGACGACGACCGGTAGCGCCAGGATGAGTTCGACCCACGGCAGGGCGGCGTGAGGCAGGAACGCCAGCGAGTGTCCGAACATCTCGATTGCGGCCAGGACGAGCGTGAAAGGCAGGGTGACCCAGAAGCGGCGACGGAAGTCGGCCAGTTCCGGATCTGGTCGATCCAGGTCGGGGACGCCGGCTTCGAGGGACATGCCGCACTTCGGACAGGTGCCCGGGCCGGCCTGCGTCACCTCCGGGTGCATCGGACAGGAGTAGGTCAGTTCATCCGTCGGTTCGACCGTGCAGCAAGTGTTACCCGATTCGGCCGATGCGACTCTGCCGAGATACTTTGCCGGGTCGGCCTGGAATTTCTTCAGGCAACTCGGATTGCAGAAATGGTAGGTCGTTCCCTCGTGCCTATGTCGCAAAGGAGAATCCGCACCGACCGTCATGCCACAAACCGGGTCGCGCTGTTCGGAGGTCGGAGCATCGTTCATCAGGTAAGCATACCCTGATACGCATCGGAGGCGAGGACAGGTCGCGGTCTTGCCCAATAAAAAGCCCCGCTTCTGCGGGGCTTCGGAAGGCTTATTTGCCTTCGAGCTTTTTCAGGTACTTGGCTGGATTCTTCTCGAACTTCGCGATGCAGGGCTTGCAGCAAACCTTGATCGTTTGGCCTTGGTAGACGAACGAAGCCTGTTCGCCCATCGAGTCTAGGTCGTTGTCGGAGACGATGCAGTTCTTCAGAGGGTAGGGCTTGGCGGGGCCGTCGGTCTTCTTCTCCTCGGCGGGCTTGGTGGCGGCGGTATGGTCGTGGTCGTGCGGCTTGGCCTCCTTGGCCTCGCTCGAATAGTCCTTGGGCTTTTCCTTGTCGTCCTGCTTGGCCGCGGAGCCATGGTCATGTCCGGCCGCCTTGCCGTCGGCGGCCTTCGCGTCGCCGGCGCAGCACGCGCACAGCATCTTATGGTCCATCCCCGCTTTCTTGGGCTCTGCCTTGGGTGCTTCCACCTTGGGCAGCTTGGCCAGGTACTTGGCCGGGTTAGCGTCGAAGTCCTTGCGGCAGTCCTGGCAGCAGAGCTTGATCTCCTGTCCCTCGTGGATGAAGACGACGGGCTTGCCCTCGACACCGAGTTTCTCGTCCGAGACGATACACTTGTCGAGGGGATAGGGTTTGACGGAGGTTTCGACGCCGAACGTCGGGATGCAGGCGAGGACGGCCAGCAGGGTGGTGGTGAGGAGCGATTTCATGTTTTTTTATGGTTGGGACTAAAAGCGGGTTAGGAGACCGAACCCTGCACCGAAGTCTGAATTATATCCCGCCGTGAGCGAGAGTTGCTTCGTGAGCAGATAGCGGAGGTCAGCGGAAGTGGTGACGCCGGTCTGGCGACCGTTACGATAGCTAAGATCGAGGGCGAGGCGATCGGTCAGCTGGAGGCTCTTCATCAGCATGGCTCGGGTCTCGCCACCGGATTGGTGGGTCAGGCTCAGGTCGATGAAGTAAGGCAGACGGAAGGAGGCACCGGCGAAAGGGCCGTCGCGGCCGCCGTCCATGTTGTCGAAGCGATAGCCGGCGATGAGGGACAGGCGGGTATCAACGTAGCGGGAGTAGCTCAGTTCGCGTTCGTGGCCGTCATCGTGGCGCATGCCTTCCATCCAACTGACATTGAAGTTATCCCGGCCCGATTGAATCGTCGCGAAGCCCGCGGCCGAGGCCGTGGTGAAACTGGCCTGCCCCCAGGCGTAGACCGTCGGCATCACATGCTTTCCGGGGGGGTGGGGCGGCTCGGCACCATCGGCGGTCGTCACGCGAATGGTGCGGATCATGCCGGTGAGATGATGGTAGAGCAGGTGGCAGTGGATGAGCCAGTCGCCTTGACCTTCGTTGGCCGTGAACTCGATCGTGCGCACGCTCATCGGCGGTACGTCGACCGTGTGCTTCAGCGGGGAGGTGGCCGGGTCCTTATCGTTTGCGTCGACGAGCCTGAAAAAATGCCCGTGGAGGTGAATCGGGTGGTGCATCATCGTGTTATTCACCAGACGCACGCGGAGGGATTCGCCTTCCTTGACCTTGATGGACTCGGCTTCGTGCGGGTCGAGGCCATCGAAGCTCCACGCGTAGCGAATCATGTCTCCCGTTAGTTTGAGGGTTAGTTCGCGGTGCGACGTCGCAACGGGGTGCGGAGTGGCTGAGCGGAGCTTGGCGTAGGGCGAGAGCGGCCTTTCGGATTCCTTGGCACCGGGCTCGGGGTCGAGCTGGTCAAGAATTGAAGTCAGGTAGGCGCTCATCCCGTAGCGTGCTGGCGCGGGTGGCGGGGTGGCGGCGTGGGCGGAGCCATCGCCGAGCCAGGCGGAGACCGCACCGCTGCCGTCTTGGGCGTCGGCGCGCAGCTCCCAGGAGCCGTCGGCGGGAATCGTCATCAGCAAGTCATAGGTCTCGGCCGGACCCATCAGGAGGAGCTTTTGCTCGAAGGGGACGACGTCTTGGCCATCGGCGGAGACGATCTTCAACGGGCCGGAAGCCGCACCGAGGTAGAAATAAGTGCTCGCGCCGGCGTTGATGATGCGGACGCGGACCGTCTCACCAGGCTTGCCGGGGAGTTGCAGGCGGCGCTGCCCGTTCATCAGGAACGCGTCGTAGGCGACGTCGGAGAGGTCCATCGGCGGCACGAGGGCTTTCTCGCGGTCGAGGTATTCGCCGAGCTTGCCGGCTTGATAGGCGCCGAGCAGAGACTGGGCCGTGCCCTTGCGGAACGAGTACCAGTCGCTCATGCGGAGGAGGGTGCGTTGGACCTCGGAGGGATGCTCGTTCGTCCAGTCGCCCAGCACCACGACTTGGTCGTGGTCGGCACGGATGGTTGGCGTCTTCGGCTCGATGACGATGGAGCCGAGGACCCCGCGTTGCAGTTGGTGGCCGGTATGGCTGTGATACCAGTAGGTGCCGTGCTGACGGATGAGGAATTCGAACGTGCGGGACTTACCAGCGGCGATGATGGGGGTGGTCACGCCAGGAACGCCGTCTTCGATGTTCGGGACTAGCAGGCCGTGCCAATGGATCGAGGTGGTGTCATCGGATAGACCATTCGTGACCGTGATGCGGGCCACATCGCCTTCGCGGAAGCGGAGGACCGGGCCGGGTGTGCCGCCGTTGATCGTAAGCACCTGGGCGGGCGTACCGGCCGGGCTCAGCGTCTGTTCGGCGATGGTCAGCTTATATTCGACGACGCGGGCGGCGGGGTGCAGGGCTGAAGCCTTCGGTGCGGCTTCCATCGCGGCGACAAAGGCCTGCCGGCAGATCTCGCAGGCCTGAGCGGGGGCTCCCAGGACGATCGCGATCATGAGGAGGCCCCACGACGATACCCGGTTAATTGGCTGTGCCGTGTTGATCCGCATACCTATCAATGTGCGCATCCCCCGGTTCCCCCCGGCTTCTTTTTATGGTCACCCGAATGGCTTTAGGGGGGACACCGGGGTGTCCGGACATTAAATAACAAATATGAGCAACGACCCCATCGACAAGTTGATGTCCGCTTGGCAGGTCTCCCCCCGGCGCGAAGAGGGTTTCTCCCGTAATATCCTCAGGGGGCCTCGGCGTAGCCCGCTGGTCCGTGTTTCGGCTGGCGCCTTGGCGGTGTTCCTAGTCGGGAGCTTGGCCGGTTGGCGTGCCAATACCCAGGACTCGCAGCAGATGGCCAAGCTTCATGCGCGTACGATCGTGGAGGCTTCCTCGCGATGAGGGGGCGGCTCCTGATCACCGCGCTGGTCCTCTCGCTTCTGGCCGGGTTTCTGGGTTGGTGGGCGACCCGGGATTTCAGGATGGCCGCGGCGTGCGAACAGCGTTCGGAGGCGGCGTGGTTGCGCGCCGAGTTCGGGCTCGATGACGCCACCATCAGCCGGATCGCCGCGCTTCAGGGCGAGTTCGAGAAGGAGTGCGAGGTTCACTGCGAGGCGGTGAGGCAGGCCAAGCTTGCCATGGACGCGAAACCGGGCCCCGAGTCCAAGGCGGGCCTCGATGCCGCCCTCGGTCGCTGCGAGCGTTCCCGTCGCGAGCACGTGCTCGCGATTGCCGGCTGCATGCCGCCCGAGAAGGGGAAGGCCTACTTCGCGCTCATCCTTCCGCAGGTCGAGGCCCTGTCCCATGAGGGCGCTCCGGGCGTCGACGGACACCACAAGGCCCGATGAACGGCCTACCTGCGAAAGACGACCAGGCTGGATGGCGGGTGCTCTTTGATGAGCTGAATCCTCGCGTCCGCGGCTACCTCTATCGCCTGCTTCCCGACGCGGCCGACGCAGAGGAGATCGCCACCGAGGCGTTAGCGACGGCATGGCGGACCTCCGAGCGTTTCACCGGCGGAAATGTTTCCACCTGGATCTTCGGGATCGCGATCAACCTGGCCAGGAACCGACGGCGCAGCTGGCTGCGTCGGCTGGCAAGGTTCACCGGCCTTACTCCCGACATTCCAGAAGGCGCCGTGGAAGATAACGCTGACGTCGATGAGCGCGCCGCCTTGGTAAAGGCCGCGGTGCAGCGATTGCCGGAAGGCCTGCGCGAACCCTTGATCCTGACGGCGTATTCCGGCCTGTCGCATCAAGAGGCAGGCGAGGCCTTGGGGCTTACCGCCAAGGCGGTCGAGCGGCGTGTAGCGTCAGCGAGAGACAGGTTACGCCTCGATCTGTTGGCGAGTTCGGCGTGACAATTATTCTTGCGCGCTAAAATCGGCTGGGTAAATTAGCAGAGTTGGCAGTTAATTTGTCCGCAAACTGTCCGCAAAAAATCTCAGTCGTTGAAGGTCAACGACATGCAGACGCAAAGTCTGACTTCGAATCCCATCCTCTCCGCCACTTTTTAGCCGCAAAATCCGAACTAACGGATTTTGCGTGCTTTACGAATCAGGAGCGGGCCTGAAAGGGGGCTTCGGCTAGGTCTGATTGGCCCGATGTTACCAAAAACTCTACCAAAGATCGGGTGGGCCGGTCCGGGTATGACCAAGAACTATGACCATCGGTGACGCCCAGCGCCATGGCGCGCCCGAAAGGCCTTTCCTCGCTTGACTTCGGTCTGGCCGCACGAACTCTGAACGTAGTGGTAGCCGCCCAATCCAGACTCTTCGCCTGCCTCGCCTTGCTACTGTTCGCGACGGTCGGTGTCTTTGCGGTCGAGCATTGCGCCTGCGATGATGTTTCGGCCGATTGCGAACACGCTGGCGAAGTTTGCGCTCAGCCCGATGATTGTTCGGATTGCCTAGTCCCTTCCGGCCTAGCCGCGCTTGCTGATTCGCCGGCGGCCTTGATTCCGCCCGCCAATGTCTTGGTGGGTGCCCCCTTGTTGGTTCCGGTTTTCGCTTATGGCGAACAATGTGCCGCCGAGACGGCTCGCCCCGTTTTCATTTCTCGTTCGTTTGCTTGTCGTCCGCCTGCCTTGAGGGCGGGGACGATGTGCCTGCGGGTCTGATCCGGTCCTTGGTAGGCGGCTTGTCCGCCCTTCATCCCTGCGACCGCGACGGCCGTAGGGGGTGACGCATCATTATGCCGTCGTCCAAGGGGGCACCCTGGGTCTCCACCCGTATGCATCCAAATCCATGACCATCTCCCGACTCCTACTTCCTGTCCTCCTGCTTCCCGTCTTGCTCCCTGCTGCTGAGACGCCGCCGCCGGCCCACGTCGACGTCATTGAACTCGTCCGCCAAGCGGTCGAGTCTAACCCCGAGCGCCAAGCCTATGTCGCCGCCCTAGCGGCCGAACGCGAGTCGGCTTCGGCTGCCTCATCCAACCCCGATCCGGTGCTTTCTCTTGAAGTGGGCCGCAAGCGCCTGCGTGATGCGGGTGGTGCTTTCTTGGATGAAGGTCAGGTCTGGACGGCGTCGCTGAGCCATACCTTCGAGTGGCCGGAGCGACTGCGTCTCCGTCGGGCCATCGCCGACCGCCAGATCGAGGTTGCTAAGCTCGGTTTGGGCCGTTTCGAGCAGGCGCTCGAGGCTAAGGCCACGGTACTCGCTTACCGACTGTCACGTGCCCAACTGCGCGCCCAGGCTTGCGAAGAAGTCGCGGAGCGTTTCGCCGGCCTACGCAAGGCCTTGGTCGGACGCGATCCTTCCGGTCCCGCCCCGACCATAGAACTGCGATCGGTCGAGGCCGCCGAGGTCGTCGCACGTCGCCGTGCCGAGGAGGCGCGCCTGGCGCTACAGCAGGCCTTGCTGGAGATGAACCAGCTGCGCGGCGCGCCTTCGCTCGCTCCGCTCGCCGTCAAGGCTCCGATGCTCGCGCTGAAGGATGCCCCTAAGCTCGAGGAGCTCCTCGCTGCTGCCCGTCAGGGCAACTTCTCCTACCGCATGCAAGTGCTCGAGTCGGAGCAGTTGACCCTGCAGTCCGACCTCGCGCGCTCCGACAGTGTGCCGGGTTTCACCGCCGGGCCTTACGTCTCGCAGGATCGCGTGGGTGGGCGAGAGACCATCGTGGGCCTTCGCTTCGATATCCCGCTGCCGGTGAGCGGCCGTGCCGGTTCCGCCGAGCGCTCGGCGAACGAACGTAAGCGGCAGTCTGAAGCTGCCATCTCCGCGGCCTGGCGCGACGTCGAGAAAGACCTTGGCCAGACCTGGCTGTCCTACGCCTCCAAGATCGACCAGTTGCGGATGCATAAGGACGATCCGGCGGTACGATTCGCCGAGGCTGCTAAGCTCGCCGAGTCTCACTTCCGTGCCGGGGCCTTGTCTCTTCAGCTCTTCATGGACGCCCAAGCCGGTTACCTCGAGGCCGTCGACTCCGCCTTGCTCATCCAGGAGCAGGCCGTCGAGGCTGGTTTCCACCTACGTGAACTGAGCGGCGTTCCCTTCAATCCCATCGCGAACCGATGAAGACCTCCATTTCCATCCTCCTGGTCGTCGCACTGGTCGGCTGCGGCAAGCAGGCGGCTTCGGGTCAATCCGAGGGTGCCGCTCCTCCGGCCAAGGCCGCCGAGTTCAAGAAAGGGCAGGGGCTCCTGCTCAGCGCGGAGGCGATCGAGTTCATCGGTCTGCGTAAGGCCGAGGCTCAGGCCAAGGCCGACCGTGTCCTGGTGCCGGTCCAGGCGTTGCTCCGGAACTCCGAGGGGGCCTTCGTATTCGTCCAGAACGGCCAGCGCTGGTTGCGCACCGAGGTGAAGCCAGGCGTCGAGTCTGACGGCTCGATCCAGGTCGCCGACGGTCTGCTCGAGGGCGACGTGATCGCCATCGCGGGCGTGTGGGGCCTCTGGCTCGCAGAACTCCAGGCCATCAAGGGAGGCGTCGGCTGCGCCGACGGCCACTGAGATGATCGCAGCCCTCGCTCGCTGGTCCATCCGCCGCCGCGCGGTCGTGCTCACCTGCGCCCTGTTGCTCTGCCTGCTCGGAGCCTGGTCCGCCACGCGCGTCCCCATCGATGCCATGCCGGACATCACCGGTCCGCAGGTGCAGATCAACACCGCCTTGCCTTCCTACGCCGCCGACGAGGCGGAGTCGCGCGTCACCATCCCGCTCGAATCCGAGCTCTCAGGCCTACCGGGCTTGGTCGAGTTCCGTTCGCTCTCCAAGACCGGGCTCTCGCAGGTCACGCTCATCTTTGCGGATGGTACCGATATCTTCCGCGCCCGCCAGCTCGTGACCGAGCGTATCGGGCAGGCCTCCGGCAACCTGCCGCCGGGTGCCGTACCCGTGATGGCGCCGATCAGCACCGGACTCGGCGAGATCGTCTACTACTCCATCGGCTACGCCGCCGACGCCAAGGCTCCGGCCGACGAGTCCGCGCGCCTGCGTGAGTTACGCCTGCTGCATGACACGCGCGTGCGCCCAGCGCTTCGCTCCACGCCAGGGTTGGCCGATGTCAATGTCATCGGCGGGCACGAGCGGCAGATGCTCGTCGAGCCCGACCTCGCCAAGCTGGCCAAGTCAGGCGTACCGATGTCTGAACTGCTCCGGGCCGTCCGTCGCAACACCGAGAACGCTGGCGGCGGCGTCGTCACGCTCGGCGGCGAGGCCTTCACCGTCCGTGCCGACACCCGAGTCCGCACCGCCCAGGATATCGCCGGTATCCCGCTGCGCCCTGCCGGACTCGGCCCCGCCGTGACCGTGGGCGATGTCGCTCGCGTTTCGATTGGCAACGCCTCTCGCATGGGCGCAGCCACCGTCGACGGGCAGGAGGCTGTCGTAGGCGCGGCCATCATGCTCGCCGGGGAGAACTCCCGGGAAGTCTCGCACCGCGCGGTCGAGAAGCTCTCCGCCATCGGTACCCACCTACCGGAGGGCGTGAAACTCACCGTGCTCTACGACCGCTCCGATCTCGTCGGCGCGACCATCCGGACCGTCGAGACGAACCTCTTCGAAGGGGCGTTGATCGTCGTGGTCGTCTTGCTGGTCCTGCTGGGGCATTGGCGGGCCGCGTTGCTCGTCGCCTTGGCGATCCCCCTGTCCTTCCTCTTGCTGCTTACCGGCATGGCGGCCTCGAAATCGAGCGCCAACCTCATGAGCCTCGGTGCCATCGACTTCGGCCTCATCGTCGACGGTTCCGTGGTGATGGTGGAGAACTTCCTGCGACGGCTTGAGGAGCGTGTCCGGGCCCTCGGGCGACCCCTGACCGAGGATGAGCGTACTGCCGAGCTGTCGACCGCCGCCGGCGAGGTCGCCGGCCCGATGTTCCTTGGCGTGACCGTGATCACCTTGGTCTACGTTCCGATCTTCGCCCTCGAAGGCATCGAGGGAAAGATGTTCAAGCCCATGGCCGCGGCCGTCGTGGTCGCCTTGGCGGCTTCCGCGCTCGTCGCCCTGACTGTCATGCCTGCCCTGGCTTCTTTCTGGCTTCGGGCTGAAGGTCATGCCGAGGAAGGTGGCCTGATCCGCCGTCTCAAGTCGGTCTTCTCGGCGATGCTTGGATGGTGCTTCGCCCATCGGACCGCGGCCGTCGTCGCCACTTCACTCGCGGCCCTCGCAGCCGCCGTCGGCTACACGCGTCTCGGGGCCGATTTCATCCCGCAGCTCGACGAAGGTTCCATCAGCATCCAGTTCGTCCGAGCCTCCAGCCTGGATCTGGCCTCCTCGGTGGACCTGCAGAAGCGCACGGAGACACTCCTGCGCGCCAAGTTCCCGGAGATAGACCATGTTTTCGCGCGCATCGGTACCGCCGAGATCGCCAGCGATCCGATGGGGCCGAACGTCGCGGACACCTATGTGACGTTGAAACCCCGCGACATGTGGCGCCGTGAAGGCGGTTCGCCCATCAATAAGACAAGGCTCGTCGAACTCATGTCCGAACTCCTGGAGCGGACCGTCCCCGGGCAGACCACGATGTTCTCCCAGCCGATCCAGTTGCGTTTCAATGAAATCATGGCCGGCTCCCGAGCTGATCTTTCGCTGAAGATCTTCGGCGACGAACTCTCCAATATGGAAGCCGTGGCCGAGCAGGCGGTGGCCGTGCTCCGTAAGATTCCCGGCGGCGGAGACGTCGAGTTCGAGGCCTCAGGCTTATTACCCTCGGTCGACATCGTTCCAAAGCGAGACCAACTGGTCCGTCGTAACCTGCATGCCGAGGAGCTCAACGACATCGTCTCGACCGCCTTGGGCGGCGCGAGGGCGGGGCAGCTCCCCGCTTCGGGGCGTCCCATGGAGGTCGTCGTTCGCCTGCCTGGCGCCGAACGTACTTCGCCTTCGCTGATCGGCGAGCTTCCGGTCTCTGCCGAGGATGGCTCCGGCACGATGGTCGCGCTCTCCAAGGTGGCTGACGTCAAACTGGTCGAACGTCCCGGCGTCATTACCCGCGAGGACGCGCGCCGCCGTCTGGCCATCCTCATCAACGTCCGCGGCCGTGACACCGAGGGCTTCGTTCGCGAAGCCGAGGCCAAACTCAAGTCCGAGGTCAAGCCGGTCGGCGGCGTCTATTGGGAGTTCGGCGGACAGTTCGAGAACCTGCAGCGGGCGCGCGAGCGCCTGACGCTGGTCGTCCCCGCGGCGCTAGGGCTGATCCTGCTCCTCATCTATGCCGGCTTTGGCAGTTTTCGTCAGGCGGTACTCGTCTTCACCTGCGTGCCGCTCGCGGCGATAGGCGGCGTGCTTGCACTCTGGCTGCGAGGCATGCCCTTCACGATCTCGGCCGGCATCGGCTTCATCGCGGTGTCGGGCATCGCGGTCCTCAATGGCATCATGCTGATCAGCTTCATCAACCAGCTGCGGGCGGAAGGCCGCCCGCTCCGCCTCGCGGTGGTCGACGGCACCGTCACCCGGCTGCGTCCCAAGCTCATCACCGCGCTCGTCGCTTCTTTGGGCTTCGTGCCCATGGCCCTTTCGACCGGTCCAGGGGCCGAGGTGCAGCAGCCGCTGGCGACCGTTGTCATCGGTGGCATCTTTACTTCCACCGCCCTGACGCTCCTGCTTCTCCCTGTCCTCTATGACTGGGTCGAGGCGCGTTTCTCTTCTTCTCCCACCCCAACACCCACCCAACCATGAAAATCCTCCTCCTCTCCCTGTTTTCAATCGGCGCCCTCGTCGCCGCCGAGCCCGCCAAGCCGGCGGCCGACGTCCAGCCGGGTCGCCGGCTGGAAGCACCTGGCCTACGCGCGCAGTTCGTGATCCAGCCGGACCGCAAGGCCACGGTCACCTTCGCCGACGCCGCCGGCAAGCCCGTGCCCAAGGGCGATCGCACCGTCGTCGTCAAGGTCGACGGTAAGGATGTCGTCCTTGAACCCCAGCCGAACGGTTTCATCACCAAGGACCCCCTGCAGGCCAAGGAGCCGGCCCCAATCGTGGTCCAGATCCGTGCCTCGGCGGACGCCAAACCGACGAACTTCCGACTGACCTTGAACACGTCCCTCTGCGGAGAGTGCAAGCGCCAGGAGTACGGATGCACCTGCGCCCATTGATGACATTAAGGCGCGATAAAAATCCCACTTGCACGCAAATCTTCCTTCTGCAAAATTAGCAGAGTTGGCAGTTAACTTGTCCGCAAACTGTCCGCAAAAAATCTCAGTCGTTGAAGGTCAACGACATACAGACGCAAAGTCTGACTTCGAATCCCATCCTCTCCGCCACTTTAACGCGGAAAAACCCAGTCAAACGGACTTTGCGTCCGTTTTGCGTTTCGGGGCAGGTGGAAATCGCCAATGGGGTCAGGCCGTACCTTTGGTGTGCTGAACCTAAACTGGCCTGAATGATGCGGTTTTTGGTTCAGTCGTAGGCTGGGTACGGCCTGCCCCCGTGTGCGTCCTCATCCCGTGCTTGCCTTGGCGGGATCGGACCGCCCCATAGGATGCCTATGCCGCCTGTCCCTTCGAGCCGACGCAGGTCGATGGCCTTCCTCCTCGAGGCGGTCCTGGTGCTGTTGGCTTGCTTCCTTCCGCTGTCGGCGGCCGAGAAGAGGCCGATCAGCGTCCGGGATTTTGGCGCCAAGGGCGATGGCGTGACCGACGACACGGTGGCGATCAACGCCGCGATCAAGGCCGCGAAAAAGCAAGGTCCGGACGCCGTCGTCGTGCTGCCCGCGGGCCGATACAAGACGGCGCTGGGCAAGGAGAAGTCCATCCTGATCAGCGGAGCCGATGGGCTGACGTTCCAAGGCGAAGGGGAGACCACCCTGGTGTCAGGCGACCTGGATGCGCCGGTTTTCCGTATCGCCGACAGCCAACGCGTCACGGTGCGCAACATCGCCATCGACCATGACCCGCTGGGCTACACGCAGGGCACAATCGTGAGCGTGGACCTGCCCAACATGACGTGCGAGGTTGCGATCGACCCCGGGTATCCCGCGCCGGATGGTCCGTCGTTCGCGGGCGCGCAGCTCCATCCTTTCGTCCATCCGGAGAAGAATTACTACCAGCTCGATCGCCACTGGCCCAATCCGACCAAGATGGTTAAGACCGGCGAGCGTACCTGGACCTGGAAGCTGGAGGGTTGGCCGACCATCGAAAATTGGCCCGGCAAGCGGTTTTTCCTCTGCGGGAGCTCGCGCAGTCACGCCTTCGTGCTCACCAACCTGCGCGACACCACCTTGGAAGATGTGCGCTACTGGGGTGGCGGGGCCGATGCGGGTTTCTATGTCCGCGGGTTGGAAGGCGCCACCACCTTCCGTCGTCTCGTAATCGGCGTCCCGCCGGGCTCGAACCGGCTTTATGCCTGCGCGGGCGGTGGCCAGGTCTCCGGTCTGCGCGGCACGCTCCTGCTGGAGCAGTGCGATTTCTCCAAGATCGACGACGATGGAATCGACATCCTGGCCAATTACACCCGGGTCACCGCGCAGAAAGACCCGCGCACCTTGGTCGTCAAGGCCACCAACATCGACCACCGTCCGGGCGATCGGGTGGAGCTCTGGGATTGGCGGCATAAGAAAAAACGCTCCGAAGCCGTGGTCGTCGGCGCCCAAGGCGCCCCGGGTGGCCTGGTCGAGTTGACCCTGGACCGGGATGTCGTGACGGAGCGCGTGGGGGCCGGCGAAGGTAACGGCAACTTCAGCCGCGCGGCCATCGTCGATGGCATCGACCGGCTCATCAACGTGGCGACGGTGGGGCAGCGGACCATCATCCGCGATAGCAAGTTCCAGGTCTTCCGCGCGAAGTGCCTCAACCTCAAGGCGGCCCATTGCACGGTCGAACGCTGCACGTTTACCAGCAGCTTCCAGCCCGCGGTCTTCGCCTCGCCCGAATGGTATTTCGAGGAAGGGTCCGCCATCCGTAACTTCACGGTGCGCGACTGCGTCTTCACCGATAACAATCATCCCAACATCGTGATCGGGGCCTCGCCGATCACCGGTCTCAACGGCGCTAAGCCCGCCGTCAGCGATACCCCGGAACACACTTCGTATGACAGCGCCAACATCCTGATCGAGGGTAACACCTTTACCGGCTATGGGACCACTCCGAGCGTCTTTGACTGGATCTGGCCCGTCGGGCCGGCGATCGTCATCACCAACGCCTCGCAGGTGGTGGTCCGCGGTAACACCTTCGGCCCGCTGGCGAAGGGTGTGCCCCCGGGTACGCCCAAGATCCTGGTCATGAAATCCAAGGAGACGACGATCACGGACAACCGCGACGTCGCGCGCTAGTCCCGCATCGTGGTAGGCAAGGCTTTCGCGCACGGTATTTTCGGTGCACGGCGGGGGACGAACACGGGGTCAGGCCGCACCCTAACTGTGCCTGAACCGAAAACTAAACATTTAATGCTCCTTTTGGTTCAGCTCACCAAAGGAAGGGCCTGACCCCTTACGTTACCGAGCTCACTTGTTGACTCAAGTTGCAGCTTAACCTTAACACTTTGCGACCCCTAAAATACGCGATGCTAGACCAAGAACGGAATTACCCAACCGACGCCCGCTGGCTTGTTTATTTCGGCGTTTTCCTCTTTCTCTGCGGCGTCGCTGGCTATCTCTCCAATCCCGCCGCCGCCCAAACTGCCCTCATTTCCGGCTCTCTCTTCGGTGCCCTCTCGGTCGTCTGGGGACTTCTTCTGGCCAAGGGATTCAATTTTGCCAAATGGATCGCGTTGGCGATGACCTTGATGCTTTGCGGCGTCTTCGCTTGGCGCTCCGTCGTCAGCTGGCAAGCTGTGGCTGAGGGCGCTCCCAAGGCCTTTGCCGCCAGCCTCATAACGCTGATGCTCCTTGGATCCCTCGCCACCGTCGGTAAACTCCTCCGTCGCTAAGCGCCTTCCATTCCTTCTTTCTAGGCAAAACGGGTCTTACGCGTTGGCAGATCAAGGAAGAATTCGCAGAGATCGAGCGGCTTGTCCGTAAGTCAGCCGCGGCGTGAGATGCCTCGGCGGAATGGGCTAGCGGGACCGAATACGTGTCGGGCGCCCCTTTGGCATGCTGAACCTAGCCTGTTTTTAACGATGCGGTTTTGGTTCAGACTCCGGGTGGGTACGGCCTGAGCCTTTTCGTGCCCCCGCATTTTTGGTCCAGCAGCTTCTAGGGTTGATCTGCCGGTCAGCTTGCCCTGAGACCGAGGATCACATCCGCTCGCTGGCTATACTCGCGGAACTGCGCGGCGTTCTCAGGCAACTTGATATCCAGGTCGAAGGTCGGGATCATCGCCTTCATCCGCGCATGCCCCTCTGGGCTGGCGAGCAAGGCGGGGAAGCATTTCTTGATGACCTCGAGCACAATGTTGACCGAGACCGAGGCGCCAGGCGAGGCTCCGAGCAGCGCGGAGATGCTGCAAGCGGCATCGGTGATGACCTCGGTGCCGTAGTGGACAATGCCGGCCTGACCATCCGTCTTCTTGATGGCCTGCACCCGAATGCCTGCGTCGATCAACTTCCAATCCGCCGCCTGGGCGGCCGGATAGAAGATCTTCAGCACCTCGATGCGGTTCCGCATGCTCTGCGTGCCCTGCTGGATGAGGTAGCGGACAAGGTCGAGGTTATGTATGCCGATATTGACGAGGGTCGTGAGGTTGTCCGGACGAATGGAGAAGGGTAGGTCGGTGTAGCGGCCCTTCTGGTGCAGGAACTTTGTCGTCCAGGCGGCGAAGGGACCGAAAAGCAGCGTTTTCCTGCCATCCAAGATGCGCGTGTCGAGGTGCGGCACAGCCATCGTCGGGGCCGCGGCGAGCGGTTGACCATAGACCTTGGCTTGGTGCTTCTCGACGATTTCCGGATTATTGCAAACGAGCCACTGGCCGCCGATAGGGAAACCGCCCAGGCCCTTTGCCTCCGGAATGCCGGACATCTGTAGCAGCGGAAGCGTACCGCCGCCCGCGCCAACAAAGACGAACTTGGCGCGGTTTGTCCGAATGAGCCCCGTCGCTGACTCCTTCACGCGGACTTCCCAGCCCGTGCTGTTCCTGCGCAGGCCGATCACGCGATGGCCGGAGGCGATGCCGCATCCCTCCTGCCGTCCTAGCCAGCTCAGCAGTTTGCGAGAGATGGCGCCAAAGTTCACATCGGTTCCGCCGTCCATCTTGGTCGCGGCAATGGGTCCGTCGCCCCGACCTTCGACCAGAAGCGGCGCCCAACTCGCAATGGTGGTGCGGTCAGTCGTGAAGAGCATCTCCCGGAAGAAATGGTGGGCCGACATCCCGGCGTGGCGGGCCTTGAGGAATTCCACCATATCAGCTCCATGCACGAAGCTGATATGGGGGACGGGATTGATGAATTCCCGCGGGTTACTGGCCATATCGTTGGCCACGGCGTAGCTCCAGAAGTGTTTCGATTGCTCGAACTGCTCG
>DBCN01000111.1 GCA_002293065.1 Opitutia bacterium UBA957 | reverse complement strand
GAGCTAAGGTGGCGGCGCAGAGGAGAGCCCAACATGGGGAGACCAAACCGAAAATCAAGCCTTGGCGTCACTGGAATGCCCTCGCCTCTCGGGGAAAACGGGGCAAATTGGCCCGGTAACCTATGCGTGCCGCCCTTATCGCCCGCCAATTCGACGTCCAAGGACGCTTGGTCACGGTCGAACCCTACGGTTCGGGCAACGTCAACGACACCTATCTGGCGATTTTCCGGACGACCTTTTCGGAGCAGCGCTTCATCGTCCAACGCGTCCGTAAGGCCATCTTCCCCGACCCCGAGGCGATCATGCAGAACATGCGCGTCCTCACCGACCACTGCCACGCCAAGCTCGAGGCCGAATCCGACGGCGCCGACCGCATCTGGCAGCTACCGAAGATCATCCAGACCAAGGGCGGCGAAGATTGGGTGACCGACGCGAACGGCGACATCTGGCGAGCCATCTCGCAGATCGCCAGCGCCTCGGCATTCGAAAAAGTCCAGAACCCCGAGCATGCCTTCGAAGCCGGCTACGTCTTGGGGCATTTCCACCGGATGGTCAGCGACCTCCCCTGCGACCAGCTCCGCTACGCCCTGCCCGGCTTCCACGTGACCCCTGGCTACCTCGCCAAACTGGACGCGGCTTTGGCCACGCCCGAAGGCCGGGAACGCGTCCAGACATCCTTGGACGCCAAGCGCGCGCTCCGTTTCGTGGAGGAACGCCGCGGTCGCTGCAACGTGCTCGAAAATGCCCTGAAATCAGGGGAATTGCACCTACGCACCACGCACGGCGACCCCAAGGTCGGCAACATCATGATCGATACCGCGACGGGTCGGGGCACCTGCATCGTCGACCTCGACACCGTGCAACCCGGCCTTGTGCACTACGATATCGGCGACGCGACGCGCTCGGCCTGCAATCCCGCCGGCGAAGACGCACCCGACCTCGCCAGCGTCGTCTTCGACCTCGACCTTTTCACGGCCATCTACCGCGGCTATCGCTCGCACGCCCAGGATTTCCTGAGCCCCGCCGAGCTGAAATACCTCTACGACTGCATTCACCTCATTCCGCTGGAGCTCGGGATCCGCTTCTTGGCCGACCATCTCGCCGGCGACGTTTATTTCAAGGTGCGCTACCCGGGCCACAACCTCCGCCGCGCGCTCGTGCAGTTCAAGTTGGCCGAAAGCATCGAAGCCCGCGAGGGCTCCATCCGCAAGGTGCTTGGCGAAAGCTAACGATGCCGCCGACCCCTTCCGAGACTTCCTGGATGCTCTGGCTTGCCGGCTTGGTGCTGGCCCTGCTCATGGCGCGGGGGGCTTGGCGGGGGTACAAGCGCGGCCCGCTGAGGCAATTGGCTGGCCCCATCGCCCTCACGGTGGGCATCGCGCTCGGTTGGGCCCTGGGGCCCGAGTTGGGCCATTCCCTGCTCCATGGGACCTCCTTTCCCTGGCTGATGCGCGGGGCGGCGGGGGTCCTGGGCTTAACCTGCGTAACCGGGCTTCTGGTGTACGGCTTGGCCTGGCGGATCGGTAAACGCCCAGAAGGGCTGGATGAGGCCGAAAGTCCGGTGCTCGGCTCGATGGTGGGCTGCTGGACCGGCCTACTGTATTTTAGCCTCCTGGTTCTAGCCATCGCCACCATCGCGTCCGTCCAGGAACTCATTGGCGGACCCCAAGCCGCCCAGAAACACCTCAGTATCCGGGCCCGCGATCAAATCGCGAGCACCCCGGTCACCCATTGGCTCAAGGACTGGAGCCCCTTGCCCGATCGGCAGAGGCGCCTGATGACTCAGACCCGGCTGTTAATGGCCGACCCAGAGGCCCGCAAACGGCTGATGGCCATGCCTGAAATGCGGGCGATGGCCGCACACCCGTCTTTCTACCAGGCCTGGGAAGACAAGAAAGTTCGTGAGTTGTTGAATAACAGAGACTTAAGTGATTTCTTTGACCACCCCAAGGTGCGGGCTCTCTTGGCCGATGAGGCGTTCCAAAAGCAGGCCGCGGCCTTGGACTTGCCAGCGATTTTTGATCGGGCTTTGGCTGTTCACAAATAATTCACAGCTGGGTTTTTTTGTGGTGGCTGGGACCTATTTCCTTAAGGTAAAACTTCTCTCCCCAAAACCATGAAGCCGTTTCCCTTCCTCATTGCCGCTTTGGCGCTCACTTTGAACGCCCAGGACGCCAAGCCCGGCGCCGACCTCAAGCCGACCCTCGAAGTGGGTAAGGCTGCCGCCGCCGAGGCCCCGAAGGCCGACCAGAAGTTCTTCGCGCAAGTATGGACCGCCAACTCCCCGCAGGAGTTCGTCAACTTCCAACAACGCATCCGCATCCTCGCCCAGCAGGTCGAGGAATTCAAGCGCTCCCAGCTCTTCCTGGAAAACGCTTTGACCACCCCGGAACGCGAAGCCCGTAGCCACGAGATCGCCGCCAAGCAGGCCAAGCTGCAGGCCGACAACGAAGCCATGGGCAAGCTCTACGGCGGCTTCAGCATCCTCCGCCCCTATCAGCTCGTCCCCACCAAGGTCCTCTTCCTGACGCCCCTCTCCAACGACGAATTCACCAAGGTTTCCGCCGCCAAAGACTTCAAGCCCGAGTCCATCCTGACGGTCGAAGACAAGAAGTTCCTCGTCCGCGACACCATCGCGGGAGCCGTCGAAGTCGAAACCTTCCAGGTTCTCCTCAAGCAGATCGTCGAGACCAAGGCCCAGCTTCAGCAGCTCGTTGACCTCCAGCCCAAGCTGAAGTCCGACGACGACAAGAAGAAGGCCGAGGAAGCCGTCAAGGCCACCCAGGAACGCGTCAACAAGCTCTCCGAAGAATTCAAGAAGTCCCGCGGCTTCGACTACCCTGCCGAGAACGGCACCATCCCCGCCGAAGCCAAGCTCTTCGTCCAGATCACCGAAGCCGAAAAGGCCCAGCTCGATAAGGTCAACGCCAAGCCGGAAGAAAAGAAGGCCGCCGCGCCGGCGACCGAAGAGAAGGCCAAGTAATACCCCTCTACCCCTACCCCCAAACCAATCAAACCATGACCACCGCTACCGAAACCCCGGCGCCTCGCGTCGACAGCAACCTGCTCCAGCACGACAACAAGGTCTTCCTGAAGTTCGTGACGATCAGCAGCCCGGACACGCTCGCCCGTTTCAACAACGACCTGAACGTGATGACGGCCCAAGCTCGTCGCATCCTTGAAATCAACCAGCGCATCGCCGCGACCCTCACGACCGGCGAAAAAGATGCCCTCACCAAGGTCCGCGACGGCGAACTCGCCGACTTCAACCAGAAGGACGACATCTTCGCCAAGGTCTACGGCTTCAAGGTCGACTCCGTCGCCATCCGCCCGCACTTCATCCAGAACACCGCCATCCAGCTCATGACCCCCGTCACCGACGAGCAGGTCGCCGAGCTCCGCAAGAACCCTGACTTCAAGGAAGCCGACATCCAGGCCCGCGGTAACACCAAGATGGTCGTCCTCTCCAAGGTGACCGGTGACCACATTCCGGTGCTCAACAACAGCATCGAAGTGATCCAGGTCCAACAGAACACCATCCTCCAGCTCCGCGCCGCCGAACAGGCCGCCACCGATGAAGCCGCCAAGGCCCGCATCAAGGAAGAACTCGCCAAGGCGACCGACGTCCTCACCAAGAACGCCGAGTTCATGGGCAAGACCTACGGCGTGGTGAGCAACAACCTCGTCTTCGACGTGCTGGAAGCCCATTTCTGGGTCGCCCTCACCCCGGACGAACTCAAGGCCTACGTCGAAAAGAACCACGGCACCGCCGGTCAGGCCCTCGCTGCCGCCGACGCCCCGAAGCTCGACAGCAAGAAGGACAAGAAGAGCTCGTAAGCGCTCTTCCCTCCTGAAACTCAAAGCCCGCCGAAAGGCGGGCTTTTTTGTGCCTAGAAAAGTTCGCCCTGCTCCGGTCCGGCCGCCGGCTTGGCCTTGGGCGCCGGTGGCTTCGCGTCTGGCTCGGCCGTCTTCTCCGACCCGCCGGCCAAACCATGCTTCGCCTGATAGCGGCGCAACGTGGAATGCATCTCCATGGCCTCCAGGAAGGCCACCACGCCGCGGACGTCCTCCGCCGGAGCATCGCCCGGCTCAAAGGCGAAGTCGGTCTTGAATCGCACGAGCGAGAGGTTCGAACGGATGCGGTCGGCCTCGGCCGTGATTTGCTCACGGAAGCGCGCCGGCTCGATGGTCGCACCCGCAGCCAAGACGCCCTCGAGGCCACCGTATTGCTGCAACCACTTCACGGCCGTCTTCGGACCGACGCCCTTCAGGCCAGGAATATTGTCCGAGGCATCCCCGACCAGCGCGAGGTAATCGGCGATCAACGCAGGCGGAACCCCGAACTTCTCCTCCACGCCCGCAGCATCGAGTCGACGCCAGCCGAGCGCGGGATTCGCGGTGGGCGGCGGCGCGAGCTGCAGCACGGGGCCGCCGACGCATTGGCCGAAATCCTTATCGGCGCTCACGATGATGCATTCATCCCCGGCCGCGGCCAAACGATGGACGGCCGTGGCGATGAGGTCATCCGCTTCCACGCCGCGCTCCTGGACCACCGCAAACCCCAACAAGGCGGTCAGCTTCTTGATCTCGGGCAGCTGCAGGATGATGTCGGGCGGGGTGTCGTCGCGCTGGCCTTTGTAATCCGGCAAGACCGCCAAGTGGCGGTCGGAGCCCCCCAGGTCGAAAAAGACGACGCAGCGATCGGGCTTCTCCGCGTCGCGGAGGTCCTGAAGCGATTTGATCCAACCGTGCAATGCGCCGGTCGGAAACTGGTCCGACTGCCGGCGAAGGTTCGAACGCTCCATCGCGAAATGGCTTCGGAAGACCAGGTTGAAGCCATCGACAAGGAGCCAGCGCATGTCGACGAGTCTCGCCGACTCGCCGACTGCTTCCAGAAAAAAGCAGGCCCGCCAAAAGGCGGGCCTGCGAAGGGCGAACTCTCGTTCAGCTTACTGGCCAGCGGCCGGAGCCGGAGCGGCCGGAGCACCATCACGCGGCGAGGAGTTCGTCGGGGTCGCTTCGACCGGCTCGCGGTAGACCGCGCCACCAGGGGAGAGGACGACCGGGTTCTGGAACGTGGAACCGGCGCGCATGCCAGGGTAGCTGCTGCGAAGGGTCGCACCACCCGGGGAGACGAGGTTGGCCGTGACGAAGACCGTGAGGTTCTTCTTGGTCGTGGACTTGCCGCTGGAGCGGAAGGCCGCGCCGATGAGCGGGATGTCGCCGAGGACCGGGACCTTGTCGCTGACGGTCTTCACTTCTTCGCGGGTCAGTCCGCCGATGACGACCGTGGCGCCGTCGAAGACGGTGACGTCGGTCGAGACTTCACGGGTGGTGAAGATCGGCTGGAAGAAGCCCGAAGGAATGGTGACGGTCGTGGAACCGGAGATCGCGACGGAGGTGCCACCGTATTCGACGAAGCCTTCGAACTCGGTCACCTTGGGCTTGAGGTTGAGGGCGATCGAGTCGTCGGAGCCGACGGTCGGGGTGACTTCAAGGGTCACGCCAACTTCCTGGACGGTGAAGTCCTGGGGCGTACCGGCGGTGATGGTCACACCCGCGGAACCGCCGCCATTCTGGTTACCGCCCTGCGAACCGACGTTCGACTGGGTGTCACCGTAGGACTGCGGGTAGCGGAGGAGCTGGGCGATCTTGATGATGGCGGTCTTGCCGTCGAGGACGGTGAGGCTCGGGGCGGACATCAGGTCGGTACCGCTGTTCTGCTCGACGGCCTTGAGGAAGATCGAGAGGTCGTAGGAACCGATCGTACCGATCAGGCCGTTGTAGCTGCCCTGCGCACCGCTCCAGCCGGTCGTGCCACCGAAGTTCGGCTCGCGGCCACCGAAGTTGCCGGAGGGGAAGTTCGGGGGATTGTTGGCGATCGGGATGGTCGAACCAGGTTGGGTCACGGTGACAAAGCCGCCGTTGCCGTCCGGGATGGTCGCCGAACCGCCAGCCACCGCGATGGTGCCGGGGTTGGAGACGGTGGCGGAACCGAAGACGTCGTTGACCGAACGGAGGTTCGTCTGGGCGCGGATCGTCTGAATACCGTTGACGGTGCGGGACAGGCGCAGGTTCGTGGTGAGTTCGTTCAGGGAAGACTCGGAGACTTCGATGAACTTGGACTCGATGTGGACCTGCTTGATGTCGGAGTAACGGCGGAGGATGTTGCGGATGCGCTCCAGGTTCTTGCGATTCTGGGTCACGATCAGGGTCGTACCGTCGTAGTTGAGGACGGCACCGGTCACTTCAAACGACACGCCGGAACGGGTCAGGAAGTTCTTGATGCCTTCGTTGCGAGGGTTGACGTCGGTCGCACCTGCGCCCGCGGTCGCGCCACCGAAGGGGCTGGAGGCGCCGCCCGTGGCGGCGGACGGGGCACCGGTACCGATGCCGGTCATCTTGGTTTCAGCCGCGGAGCTCAACGGGAAGAACTCGGTTTCGAGGTCGTTCGAGCCGGAGTCCGGACGGATTTCGATGATGCCCGCGTTGATCGTGTAGGTGAAGTTGACCTGCTTGGTGATGAGGTCGATGGCCTTCTCCAGGGTGACGTTGCGGAGCGTCATGTTGACCGACGGATTCTTGCGGTCCGGGTCGATGACGAACATGTTCACGCCCTTGTTCTCCTTATCGTAGGACTGGGAGACGATGGTCAGCTGGGCGATGGCGCGGTCGAATGGCAGGTCGCGGATGTTGATTTCCGGGACGGTGATCGAGCGGAGCTTGTCGAGCACCGGATCGGAGGTGGCGGTGCCACCCACAGGGCCGACTTCGCGGTTGTAGACTTCCGGGAGCTTCCAGCTTTCGTCGAGCAGTTCGAGGAGCTTGCCCTTGGTGACGTTGCGGTTCCACTGGCCGGAGTTTTCGGAGAGGACCTGGCGGATGCGGACCTGGAAGGCCTTCGACTCAGCGTTGTTCGGCTGGTACTGGAGGATTTCGCGGTAGGCGTCGAGGGCGCCGGCGTAGTCGCCGTAGAGGTAACGGGCGCGGCCCTTGACGAGCAGCTCTTGGACCTTGTCGTCCTTGGCGCGGAGGCCGGGGGAGATTTCGTCGACGCTGCGGTAAGCCGGGTCGGACTTCTTGGCCGCGAACTCGGCGCGGAGGCGACGGGAGCTGGCGTCATCGGCGCCGTTGAGGCGCTCGAACTCGCGGACGAAGGCGTCGGCCTTGTTCATCTCGCGGGAATCCATCGCCAGGAAGGCGCGGCGGGAGATGATGGAGGACTTCACCGACTTGATGCGGTCGCTGACCGGCTTGGTCGCGATGTTGCGGGGCAGGTTGGCGGAAGCCTTGTCGAGGAGGGCGGTCGCTTCGTCGAGCTCGCCCTTGCGGACGGAGCTTTCGGCTTCGCTGATGAGGGCGGAAGCGGCGTCGATGGCGGCGGCGTTGATCTTGGCGAGGCGCACGACTTCGGCGCGAGCCAGCTGATCGGCACCCTGATCGCCGGATTCACGGCGGCTGATGATGTCCTGCTTGGCCAAGGTGATTTCATCGCGCCAGTTCTGGGCGGCGGTGTTGTTCGGGAGGGCGCCATTGGCGCCATCGAGCACCTTGAGGGCGGCGGCATAGTCGCCTTGCTCGGCGATTTGCTTGGCGACCGCGATGGCTTGGGCGACTTCGCGGTAGAGGTTCTCGTGCGAAGAGGCGACCTCGTCGAGCAAGGTGGCGGGCTTGGCCGGAGCCGCCGGAGCGGGCTGGGAGGCCTTGAGCTTCGCGGCTTCGGCGTCGGCCTTGGCCTTCTCGGCGGCGGCGAGGGCGGCCTTGACGGAAGCGATGCCTTCCTTGGCGGCTTCATCGTCCGAGGAGATCTTCTGGATCTGCTCGAACTTCTCGAGAGCGACCTGGAGGTCGCCCTTCTCGCGAGCGGCCAGCGCCTCGGAGAGGAGCTGGGTCTTTTGCGTCACCGGATCCACGTCTTGGGCGACGAGGGAGCCGACAGCGACGGCGGCAGCGAGGGTGGCCCAAGCGAGCCGGTTGCGTTTGTGATTTTTCATCGGGGCGTCGGAGGTAAAGGATTATTTAGGGGCTTTATCTTTGTTGGGGGAAGCAGGCTTGACCTCGGCGGGGATGGCCAAGGTCTCGGTGAAGGATTTACGCCCCTTCTTAGGGTCGGGGATAAAGGTCTTCTCAACGGTCACGGTCTTGTTAATCAAGTCAATGTCTTTGATGACGAAATCGGCACCTTTGTAGGCGAATTTGTCGCCCTTGCGGTGGCGGGACCAGGTCGTGGAGGGGTTGTCGCTCGCCGCCAGGAGGATGTTGATGGTGTCCTTGAACTCGATTGGCTTGATATCGTCGATTTCCACCAAACGGCCCACGGTCTTGTCGTCGAGGGTCAGGACATTACGGGTGAAGCCATCTGGCATCTTTTCGACCTTGAAGGCCACGGGGGTAACGGGGACCTTGGGGTCGATGGGCTGCTTCAGTTTGCAGCGCTCATAGTAGGTCTTGCTCTCGATGTTCTGGATCAGGAACTCGCGGTCGGCCTCCTTGCCGGAGCGAGGGGCCATAGTGGTGCTCAGGACATAAGGGTAAGTCGGATAGCCGACCTTGACGAGGGTGATGCCGAAGGGAGGCAACGGGATGACTTTACGGGCGAGCGGGACGTATTCCGACTGGGCCGGATCCCAAGCGATATCGATGGTCGTGAAGAGGTCGTAATCCCAACCATCGTCGTTTTCCTCGGGAGCGAGCCAATCGTTCGCTCCATCGGCCAGCGAGGCGCGGGGGGAGTTGGGGTAATCGCCGCCCTTAGGTGCCAAGGAAAGCTCGGGGATGGCGACCTGACGGGCCTCTTCGGCGGGCAGCAGGGGCTTGACGAGTTCGGGCGACCAGCCTTGCCCAAGCAGGCCCCAGGCGGTGATACCGGCAATCAACAGCAGCGTTGCGCCGATAAAGAGGAAGAAGTCCTTACGGGAATTCATGGAAAGGTTATCGGATTATTTATTGGGTTCGCCCTCAGCCGCGGGCTTATCTTCGACGACCGTGAGGTAGTCGATCTGGACGGTGAATTGCGCGGGGGCTTGGCGAATCACGACCTTACGCTCCTCCTTGGGAGCCGGGGCGGCAGCCTTGGTGTTGCTGGCGGCGGCGGCATCGGCGGTGAAGAAGCCCGGGAGGCTGGTCACGGCCGCGGGGGCCGTCGGAGCCGAAGCAGAAACGACCGTGGGGGCGGAGCCCAGCAACTTGAGCATGTCCGCCGTCGGCGTGCCGACTTCGACGGCCGTGACGGCGAACGGGCGACCGCTGTTGCGAACCTTGTTGATGAAGGTACGGAGCGTGGCGGTCGTACCGACGAAGCGCACGCGGAAGGAAAGCGTGTCGACGAGGCCGGGCTGGCGGAAAGTGCGGGTCGGGGCAAACTCGTCGCTTTCGTTGCGGACGGTTTCGGGCTGCGCGAATGTGCCTGCGCCCGGCTTGCCTTCGGGGATCTTCTCGAAGGTTTCGACGGCTTCGCGGTCGATGGATTCGAGGAGGATCGGGGTCGGCGCGCCCGCGGCCACCGGACGGGAGTCGGCGAGCGTCTTGAAGAGGAAGTCGACGATTTGGCGCTGCTGGTCGACGCGCACGATGTCGCGCTTGGGGGACGTGCCCGGATTGCGGATGTAGCGGCGGAAACCGAACTCGCACTTCTCGTTCGGCAGCATGCGAATGTCGCGATCGCCGGCGAACTTCGTCCACTCGTCGACCGACTGCTTGATTTCCGAAGCGAGCGCGGTGTTGGACATGTCCTTGCCGAGGATGCGGGCTTCGGGGGCGCCCGCGATGAGCGCCTTGAGCTGATCCTTCTGCGCGTTGAGGTCGACCAAGTCCTTCGTCGCGGCATCCACGTTGGCCGGGGTCAGGGAAACGGGCGCCGTCGCCGCGGGGAGCAGGTGGCCATTCAGCAGACCGCGGCTCTTCTTCTGCTGCAGGTCGAGCTCGCGGGCGGTGGCGTTCTTGTCCGAGTACTTCCAGTAGCTGGCGCCGACGCCGGCGACGAAGACGACGCCGACCGCGATGAGCGAGCTGTAGAAGAGTTTGTTCTGCTTGAAGTTTTCCATGACTTAGAGGGCTTTGTCCTTTTGGATGATCAACGTGAAGGTGAGCTTGGGGACGTTGGCTTCCTTGTAGTCGGGCTTGATCTCATCGGAAGGAATGTCGGCGATGAACGCCGACTTCTTCAGGCTGGCCATCAAGGCGTTCTGCCGCTCGATGAGTTCGCGCGCGTTGAAGGTCTTCCCCGGGGCGACCTTGTCGAGCAGGATGCGGGCCGTGACGGTGACCTTGGTGACCGGAGGAGACGGCGGCTTCGGCGCTTCGCCCTCGACGGCCGGAGCGGCCACACCCGCGACATGGACGACGCGAATTTCCTCGACCCAGGTATTCTTGCTCTGGGCCACGCGCGACTGGAGGTCGGTCAGGAAGGCCGGCCAGTTCGAGCGGTTGACGACGACGGACTCCAGCAATTGGTTCGTACCCAAGACCGCTTGGGCATCCTCGTGCGTCTTGATGATCGTCGCTTGGTGCCCGTTGAGCACGAGGGCGCGCGCCTTGAGCTGATCGATCTGCGCGATGTTGTAGTCGGTGGCGTCGGCCAAGGCCAGGAAGACGGGCCAGGGCGCCAAGGCGGCCAGGAGCGCGGCCACCAGAAGCTTGGGCTTGCGGGCGTCGAAGGCGATCTGGGCGGCGATGTCCCGCGGAATCAAATTCACCCCCGAACTCTGCGGGAGCAGCAAGGAAGCCGCTTCCCCGATGACTTCGGAAATCTGGTGGACGTGCTGGCGGAGGTAATCCGGGTTGAGTTCCGGACCGGGGGTCAGGGCGGAAGAAGGATCAAACTGCTCGACGGGCAGGCGGAGCGATTCGGTGAGCTGTTCGGCGAGGCCCGGCACGAGCGAACCGCGCCCGGTGAGGAGAATACGGGTCGGTTGACGACCGGCGGCGCCGCGGCGGACGTTGATGAGGCGACGGTTGATGTCCTGCGCGAGGCGGCGGATGAAGCTCTGCGAATTGACCTGCAACACGGCGACCTGCGGGTCGGCTTCCGTGAGGTGCACGATGCCGGAGTAGTAGCCGACCTTGACCGCTTCGGCGGTCGCAAAAGGCTGACCGGTGTTGTCGGAGACGCCTTGCGTGAGCAGGTTGCCGCCGATGTTCGCGGACTGGATGTTGGCGCCGGCCGGGCCGACGAAGCTCAACGAGGTCGAACGGGCGCCGACGTTGATGATGAGGACTTCCTCGTTGGCCAAACCGCCATGCAACAGCGCGGCGCGGCTGTCCAGCAGCGGAGCGGCTTGGATGGCATACGGACGAAGGCCGGTGGCGGAGACGAGGTTGGCGATGCGGGTGGCAACTTCCGTGCGCAGCGCAAAGAGGAGGACTTCCGCTTCGACGCCGTCGGAGGACATCACCTGGCTGTCCCAGATGACTTCATTCAAGGGGTACGGAATCGCGTTCTGCGCCTCGAAGGCGACGATCTGCGCTTGGCGCTCGCGCTCGACCTGGGGCACCTTGAGCGACTTCTGCAGCAACAGGAAGCTCGGGGCGATGATCGTGGCCTGTCCCGAAATCTTATGCGTGTTGACGAGTCCCGCCAAGGCGGACACGGCGGCGTTCAACCAGTCATCATCCCCCAAACCTGGGGCCAGGTCTTCGGCGAAAAACTGATCCATGAACAGGCGACCGGCTTCCTCACGGAAGGAGGAAACCGAGACGTGGGACGCGGCGAGGTTGACGATCAAGGCCTTCTTCTGGCTCATACGTGCAGGGCGTGGGTTGGATTGGGTTCCGCGCTGACCTTAGCGGGTCGGCACATCCTCGCGGATGAACTCGGGGGAGGGCGGAACCACGGGAGAATCGGAATAAAGGACGAGGTACTGCGGGCGGAGGATGCCCGGAGTGGTGATGACCCCGCGATCGGCGGCGTCCTTGGCGGGATCGAATTTGGCCTTGGTTTGGAGGTCCTTGTGCAAGGCCCACTTCTGGTCGGCCAAAACGAGGCCGCGGGCGTCGAAAAGCGGTTCTTCGTTACCGGCTACTTCCAGCTGAACGTAATAGTAATCGGGGTCCTTCTTGAGGTTGTCGCGCTTGACGACGTCTCCCGGGAGGTAGAACAAGACCGAGCGGGGCTGGTTCACTTCGATCGTCAGCACGGTGGCGGACGAGCGATAGTAGTTCCAGTCTTCGGGTTTGGCGGAAGCAGTCTTGTAAATCTGCGTGACGCTGACCTTGACCTTATCGACCCACTTCCGGTTGAGCACCTTGGCGTCGGCTGCCGCCGGCTTGGTTTCGGGCACGGTGTTCGCCTGGATTTCGACCTGCATGCGGTTCCAGGGGTTTACTTGGCCGCCGAGCTTGGTCTGCTGGAAGGTGACGCTACGGACAAAAACCACGCTCTTGCCGACGGGGGCGCCCGGTGCCGGCGCGGTCTGGGCAAAAGGGTAAGAGGTCAGGCTGACCATCGCCAACAAGAGGGCGCAAACGGCTTTGAATCGGGGCATGGGGAACAATGTCGTAAGGACGCCAAGGATGGTGGCAAACGCAAAAGCCCGAGCGCTGGAACATTTGATTAATGCAAAACTCTTGCAATTAACAGGGGGGCACTTAAACCCAAAGGATTGTGAGTCTCCTCAACCGATTCCTCCTCCTATTCCTCTCCCTGAACCTAAACCTCGCCGGGTGGGCCCAAAGCGAGCCGCAGGTCGTCAGTAGTTTCACCATTCCAAACGAATGGGTCGGCCAAGTAACTTCCCGTAAAACCGCCCATTCTGCCCTGATTCCAAGCGGCGGGGAGTTGCATGGCTATGCCCTCAACGCCACCGACTCGCGGACCCTTGCGCGGGCCAAATTGATCGTTGGCATCAACCCGGAACTGGAACCCTGGCTGGCCGACTGGGCTCAAGCCAATCGGCGTGAAAAAGACCTGCTCTGGCTCTACCCTGACCCGCTGCCATCAGGTAGCCACCTCTGGACTGTCCCCGCCGAAGTGAAACGGATGATCACCCGCCTAAAGAAAGGGCTAGATTCAGCGGGGATTGAAATATCTGAAAGTGCTGTAGGACAATTACTTAAGGATGTAGATGCGGTTGAAAAGGACGTCCGGGATACCTTCGCCCCCCTGCCGCCCCATGCGCGGCAATTTGTCACCCAGCACCCTGGGCTGGAGAGCTTCGCCGAAGCCTTTGGACTCAAGGTAGCCGGCAGCATCCTTCAATGCTCCTCCGCCGAGTCGGCCGATCCGTCCGCCAAGCATTACGCCAACCTGCTCAAATCGATCCGGACCCAAAAGGTGCGCGTCATTCTGAGTGATGAAGGGCAAAACCCCGCCGCGGCCCAACAGCTGGCCAAGGACGCCGGCCTCAAGGCGCCCACCGCGGTGAGTTTTGAGTACCTGCAAAAGCCCGGCACCCCTGGGGATACTTGGGCGAGCATGATGCGGCTGAATGCCCGGAAATTGGCGGACGCCCTCCAGCAACCGTGAAACCGCAACCTTGGTGGTCCCCGCTCGCTGATGCGTGCTTCGGCTTGCTGCCCCGCGTCCCCTATGCCCGCCCAGATCGCGCCGATTGCCTAGGAATCGCCGTCGAGGCCCACGGGCTCTCCGCCGCCGCCCGGACGGATGGTCCGACGGCCTTCACCGCAGCCGATTTCACGGTCCCGTGCGGTTGCCGGACGGCGCTCATCGGACCGAACGGCTCAGGTAAGTCCACCCTCCTCCGCGTCCTCGCGGGCTTGCTTCCCGCCGCCAGCGGCTCGGTCCAAGTCCTGGGAGCGAAACCGCAGCTGGGCCGGGCCCGCGTGGCCTACCTGGCCCAACGCCCGCGGCTGACGGACCCTTTCCCGCTCAAGCTTCGCCGCTTGGTGCAGATGGGCACCTACGCGCACCATGGTTGGTTCGAGGAATGTCACCATGGCGATGAAGCGGTCGACCGTGCGCTCCACTTGCTGCAGCTCACCGAACTCGCCGAGCGCCCGGTGCATACCCTCTCGGGGGGTCAGCTGCAACGCGCCCTGCTCGCCCGCGCGACCGTCCAAGGAGCCGAATTGCTGTTGCTCGACGAGCCTTACGCCGCCCTCGACCAAGAGAGCCGGGACATCGTCGAAGGCTTCCTCTTCGCGCCCAACGCCAACCTCACGATCGTGATGGCGACGCACGACCCGGCGGACTCGCAACGCTTCGACCGCATCCTCGAACTCCGCCACGGCGCCTTACGCACCGTCCACGCCTGCGCCGGCCACCCCCACCGTCATGCTTGAGTTCCTCCTCGAACCGCTGCGCGAACCTTTCTTCCAACGCGCGCTGCTCGCCGTCGTGTTGAGCGGCCTGACCTGCGCCTGCCTCGGCGCCTACGTGGTGCTCCGCCGGATGGCCTTCCTCAGCACCGCGCTCACCCACTCCATCCTCCCGGGCGTGGTCGGCGCGATCCTGCTGGGGCTCTCCCCTTATGTCGGCGCCCTCGCCGCCGCCTTGCTCACGGCCGGCGGCATCGCCTGGCTCTCGGCGCGCCGCGGCACGAGCGAAGACAGCGCCATCGGCGTGATGCTGTCCGTCATGTTCGCCGCGGGCATCGCGCTCATGTCGGCCGCGCAGGCATGGCGCGATTTCACCGGCTTGCTCTTCGGCAGCGTCGTCTCCGTCGGCGCCACCGACCTGCTCATCATCGGCCTCACGTCCGCCGGAATCCTCTTCACCCTCCGGGTGCTGCACAAGGAACTCGAACTGGCCTCCTTCGACGACGAATACGCCGAACTCATCGGCGCGCGCCCCGCTTGGCTCCGCGCCGCGTTGCTGATCCTCGTCGCGCTCGGCGCCGTCGCCTGCGTCCGCTTGGTCGGCGCCTTGCTGACGACGGCGCTCTTCGTCATTCCTTCCGCCACGGGCGTCCTGCTCGGACGCACCTTGCCCCAAGTCATGGGCTGGGGCATCGCGTGCGCCTTCTTCGGCGGCATCAGCGGACTCTACCTCTCCTACCACATCGCGGGCGTGCCCTCCGGCGCCGGCATCGTGCTGTGCTGCGCGCTCCCTTACCTCATCGCCCGCCTCCGCGCGCCCCGGCGCTGATGGTCAGAAGCGCGGCGGCCGTTCCGACAGCGGCGGCCCCAAGACTTCCTGCGCGATGATGGCCCGCCGCAACGCGGCGCGCGTGGAGAACTCCCCGCGGATGGCGTGGTGACCGTAACGGATCAACGGCCGCGTGATGACCGGCACGCGGGAAGCGACCGGGGCCGGCTTCACCGGAGAGGGCTCTTCCGGCGCGGGCGCGGGGGTCTTCAGCATCCGCTTGCGTAGCCGCCGGGGAGGCGGCGTCGGCAGCGGTGGCGGCGTCGGCGGAGCCGGAGCTTCACCCGAGGCCGCGAAGAGCCGGCTGACCACGTAGATCACGATCCCTCCCAAGATGAACGGCGTGAGCGTCACGGGCGCTTAGACCTGCGGGGCGGCGGGCGGCTGATCGCCGCCGATGCCCTTGCGCATGGCGGTATCCGCCTTGAGGTTTTCGATGCGCTGGTAATCCATGTAACCCATGCGGCCGGAACGCAGCGCATCCGCCAGGGCCTGCGGCACCATGGCTTCGGCTTCGACGACGCGGGCGCGCATTTCCTCGACGCGCGCGCGCATTTCCTGCTCCAAGGCCACGGCCGCGGCGCGGCGGATTTCCGCCTGGGCCTGCGCCATGTTCTTGTTGGCGTTGGCTTGGGCTTCCTGGAGCATCGCGCCGATGTTGTCGCCGACGTCCACGTCGGCGATGTCGATGGACATGATCTCGTAGGCGGTGTTCGCGTCGAGGCCGCGCTCCAGCACGGTCTTCGAAATGCGGTCGGGGTTCTCGAGCACGAACTTGTAGCTCTCGGAGGAGCCGATGGTGGTCACGATGCCCTCACCCACGCGGGCGATGATGGTTTCCTCCTGGGCGCCGCCGACGAAACGATCGAGGTTGGTCCGCACGGTCACGCGGGCCTTGACCTTCACTTGGATGCCGTCCTTGGCGACGGCGTCGATCGTCGTGCGGCCGCTGGCGGGATTCGGGCAATCGATGACCTTGGGGCTGACGGAGGTGAGGACCGCCTCCAGGACGGACTTGTTCGTCCCGCGCGTCGCGATGTCGATGGCGCAGGCGCGGTTCCAGTCCAGATGGAGGCCGGCCTTCTGCGCGGCGATCAGCGCCTGCACGGTCTGCACGATGTTGCCGCCGGCCAGGTAGTGGGCGTCGATCTTCTCCACATCGACCGTGAGCCCCGCCTTGGTCGCGGCGATCTTGGCGTCGACGATGACCGTGTACGGCACGGCGCGCAAACGCATGCCGACCAGGTCGAAGAGGCCAACCTCGGCCCCCGCCAACCGGGCCCGCACCCAGACGGCCAGGAACGTCAGCAGGAAGAGGGTGAGGATAAGGAGGGCGCCGGCGGCGACCCACACGAGGATGGTCATGATATCAGGAGGCATGGTAGGAAGAGGGTTAGCGGAGGCGGCGGACGGTGACGCGGCCCGCGCCGGCTTCGACGATGGTCACGGCGACGCCGCGCTCCACGAAGCCGTCGAGGGTGATCGCTTCGAGCAGGCGGCCTTCGACCTCGATGGTGCCCGAGGGCGCCAGGACCGTGGTGGCCACGCCGGTCTTGCCGATGAACGGCGCAAGCGCCGCGGGCGAAGGAACCGCCACGCCATCGTTACTGCTCACGTTGGTCAGGGAGCGCCCCACGCCCGTCTGCGGCAGGAGCCGACGGAAGGCGACGAACTCAAGGATGAGGAACGTCACGAAGGTGACGATGAACGCCAGACAGACGCCCCCGCCGGCTTCCGCCGACAGGTAGATGCCGGCGAAGGACACGATCGCGCCGAGAAACCCGAAGATAATCGTGGGGAGGAAGAACTCCACCGCGATGAGGAGCAACCCACCGAAGAGCAGGCCGATGGGAAGAACCAGGGAGACATCCCCTTGGGCGGTCAGGATCGCTAACATGCCTTCAAGGTAGGTCGGCCGAGGGGGTTATCCATACTTTTCTGAACCCGTATTCTATAAAACAGGGGTGGAATTCCAGCCCCAGCTCGGCTTACCTTGCCCCATGACCAAGAAAGCCCCCTCCCCGCGTCGCACCCACATCAAGGAGGCGCACACCGTCATGCAGGAAGCCTTGCTCCATGTGGGGGGCTCGCCGACCACCGCCGGCGGTAAGAACGCCCAAGTCGAAGCGCACAAGCGGGTCGCCAGCGCGGTGGGGGTTTCGGCGTCGATGCTCTACAAGTGGCGCGAGCCCGCCGAGCGCGGCAGCGGCCACACCAATCCGCTCGAGCGCGTGGTCAAGTTGATCGCCGCGACCGGCGACGACCGGATCGTCGATTGGTTGGCCCAACAGGCCGGCGGCCATTTCGTGCGCGATGAAGCCGGGACCGCCAGCCCGTTGCTGGCCCGGGACGCCAACGCCTTGGTCAAGGATTTCAGCGTCATCATCACCGAAGTCGTCAGCGCGGCCGAAGATGGCCGCGTGCTGCCCGACGAATCGCAGGCGCTCCGGACGAAATGGAACGCGCTCCAGAAACGGACCGAAGCCTTCGTCCGCGCCTGCGAAAAGGGTGCCTACGGGACCACGGCCTGACGTTTGCACTTCACCTCGGTGCCGAGACGGCTATCGAAGAACCCATGGCCGCCTATCCCATCCGACGCTACGGCGACCCTGTCCTCCGGGCCAAGGGCGAGCCCGTCCGCGAATTCGGGACGGCGCTCTGGGATCTCGGCGATGCGATGCTTGCGTCGATGCGCGCCGCCAAAGGCATCGGGCTAGCGGCCCCGCAGGTCGGGCTCTCGCTGCAACTCTTCGTCGTCAACGTGCATGACGAGGACTTCAAGCCCACCTTGGACGGCAAGGTCGTCGACTCCGAGGAAATCATGCCGATGCTGTTCGCCAACGCGACGGTCACCGTACCCGCGGGCGAAGGGGAAATCTACACCGAGGGCTGCCTGTCCTTCCCGGGCATCACAGGCGACGTCGAGCGCGTGGAAAAGGCCATCGTCCAATTTCGCGACGCCGATGGCGCCCCGCATACCTTGGAATGCGAGGGGCTGCTCGCCCGCTGCGTCCAGCACGAACACGACCATTGCCAGGGCGTCCTCTTCATCGACCGCATGACGCGCGCGCACCAACTCCTCACCGCCACCAAGGTGAAGAAGCTGCAACGCGCGACGACGGCCGAACTGAAGGCGGCCAAGAAGCAAAAGGGCTGAAGGCCCTTACTTGCCGGCCGGCTTGGCGGGCTCCTCGAGCTTCAGCACGAGTTGACCCACCTCGGTCTTGTCGGCGCCCGGAGCGGCGCTGGCGACCTTGAAGGACTTCACGAGATTGCTGGCGCCGTCGGTGGTCACGATCCAGGAGGCGGCGGCCGCCGCGGGAGTGGCGGGACTCGCCTCGCCGACCACGTCCGGCAAAATCTCCGCACTGCTCACGCCGATGTTGCCGACACGCACGCATAAGTGACGCATCAGCGCCGTGCCCAAGGGCGAGCTCGAACGGTCATAGGAGAGGACCCAGTCGCCCGAACCAGCGAGACGCGGGATAAAACTCTTCTCGTCCTTCAAAGAAATGGAGCCCGTGTAGACCTTCGGGAAAGCGTCAGCCGGGCCCGTCGTCGTGAGGTAAACCTCGGAGGCGATCACGCGTTTCGTCCAAGCATCGGCCATGCGGACGAAGAGCAACGAGGCGGAGTTATCGGCCGTCAACGGGTAGACTTCCGCCCAAATAAAGGCGAATTGGCGAGGCTGCGACGGGGCCGAGCCAGTAGACCAGGAGCCTGCGTAGCCATTGGCTGGCGCTGGCGACAAAGCCTTGGGGTCAGCCTTATTCCAGGCGGCGCGCAACTGCTCCGTCAAAGCGTTTGTGCGCAGGGGCTTGTTGCCTTCCAAAATCGTGATCGCACCGACGAGATGCTGCTGCTTGAAACCTTGGTCGCGGGCGATCTTCTGCAAACGCACCGCGGAAAGCGTCAGCGAGTAATTCCAGAGCGTCTGCGGCAGGTCGAGGCTCAGGTTGACGGTCTTCGTGACCTCGAGGTAACGGGTGCCGGCGACGTTGCGCAGGCGCGTCAACGAGGGCTGGGCTTGGGCCAGCTGCGCGCGGCCTTCATCGATGATCTTCTGCGCGCGCGCCTTGACCTGCTCGGCGGTCTCCGCGAAGGCGCCCTTCGACTCGAGGCGCGGGGCAGCCATGATGCTCATGCCCTGCTGGACGCGGGCCTGACCAAGTTCGATCTGCCGCACGGCGCGGCCCCACTCGGCCCGCTCCGGGGTATTCAGGTAGCGGGGAACCTCCGGGTCGGGAATCAGGGGGACGGGCGGCGGAGTGGCCGTCTCACCGGCGGCGAAGACGACTAGGCTGGCAAACAGGGCTAACATGGGGTGGGTTAGGATTCGTCGAACTTACGGGCAAACAAAGCATCCATTTCGTCGAGGAGCGGGGATGCATCCTTACCCCTCGCGGAGAATCTTAAGACCGAACCTTGGCCGGCCGCCAGCATCATTAGCCCCATGATGCTTTTTCCGTTCACGACTTCGTCGTCCTTGGAAACGGTGATTTCAACGTCGGGGTAGCGGTTGGCGAGACGGACGATCTGGGCCGCCGGGCGGGTATGGATGCCCATGCGGTTCTGGACGGTGAATTCGCGCACCTGCGCCTCGGAGGTTTCGGACATAGAAGGGGTTCTTTTCGCCGTTTTAGGCGATTAAAGAGAAAAGGGAGGGGGTACCCCCCTCGGTCAAGGCAAATCCCCCGACCGGAGGGTTCGCTTGACCTTCCCCGCTAGAGCCCTCCAATCGTCCCAAACGAACTACCGTGGCCAAGCCCGCTGTCCTCACCCATCCGGAATCCCTGAAGAAGCCTGCCGGTCCTTCAGATTTCGCTAAACACCCCATCAACGCGGCCCTCTCCAAGGCCGACAAGGTGGCGCTCTACACGAAAATGGCACGTATCCGCCATTTCGAGCAGCGCTGCATTCGCACCTACCAGCAGGGGAAAATTGGGGGGTTTCTGCACTTGTACGTCGGCCAAGAGGCTGTCGCCGCTGGCACGATCTCGCTCCTGGGCAAGCATGACCACATCATCACGGGCTACCGCGACCACGGCCACGCCCTGATGGTCGGGATGAGCATGAACGAATGCATGGCCGAGCTGACGGGCAAGGTCACCGGTTGCTCCCAAGGCAAGGGCGGCTCGATGCACTACTTCGCCCCCGACAAGAACTACTGGGGCGGCCACGGCATCGTCGGCGGCCAAGCCCCGCTCGGCACCGGCCTCGCCTACGCCGTTAAGTACAAAGGCCTGAAGGGCTGCTGCCTCGCCTACATGGGCGACGGTGCCGTCAACCAAGGCGCGGTCCATGAAGCCTACAACCTGGCGGCCCTCTGGGACCTGCCCATGATCTTCGTCATCGAGAACAATGGTTACTCGATGGGCACCTCCCAGGAACGCTCCACCGCCCACCCGGGTTGCTTGGCCAAGCGCGCCGAAGGCTACGGCATGGCGTGGGATGTCATCAACGGCCACGACGTCTACGAGGTCCGCGCCAAGACCGACGCCGCCGTCAAGCGGGCCCACGAGGAATCCAAGCCGACGGTGCTCGAGATCTTCACCTACCGCTACTTCGGCCACTCGATGGCCGACCCGGACAAGACCTACCGCGACAAGGACGAGATCAAGGAATACCGCGAGAAGAAGGATCCGGTCCTGCTCTTCGAGAACGAGCTGCTGGCCGAAGGCGTCCTGACGCCCGCCACCCGCGACGCCATCAACGAAGCCGCCATGGCCGAGGCCGATGTGGCCGCGACCTTCGCCGAAGAATCGCCCGACCCCACGGTCGCCGACATCACCAAGCACATCTATTGGGAAGAGGACAATCGCGGGCCGAACTCGACCAGCCGCGGCACGATCATCTTCGAATAATCCCTTACCCGACCTTTTTTCATGGCTGTCATTACCTACCGCGAGGCGCTCCGCGCCGCGATGCGCGAAGAGCTCCAGCGCGACGAAAACGTCGTCGTCATGGGCGAAGAAGTCGCCCAGTTCAACGGTGCCTACAAGGTGACCGAAGGGCTCCTCAAGGAGTTCGGCCCCAAGCGCGTCGTCGACACCCCGATCTCCGAAGCCGGCTTCATCGGCCTCGGCATCGGCGCCTCCATGCTCGGCATCCGTCCCGTGATGGAACTGATGTTCTGGTCCTTCTCCTACGTGGCGTTCGACCAGATCGTGAACAACGCCGGCAACATCCGCTACATGTCCGGCGGCCTGATCAATTGTCCGATCGTCATCCGCGGTCCCGCCAACGGTGGCACCAACGTCGGCGCCACCCACTCCCACACGCCCGAAGCCATCTTGGCTTCGCACCCCGGGATCAAGGTCGTCTGCCCCGCCACGCCTTACGACGCCAAGGGCCTCATGAAGGCCGCCATCCGCGACAACGACCCGGTGTACGTGATGGAGAACACCATCCTTTATAACGACAAGGGCGAGGTGCCCGAAGAGGATTACATCGTCCCGCTCGGCGTCGCCGACGTGAAGCGGGTCGGCACCGACCTCACCATCGTGGCCCACGGCCGCGCGGTCATCACTTCCCTCAAGGCCGCCGAGATCCTCGAGAAGGAACACGGCGTCAGCGTCGAAGTGGTCGACCTCCGCTCCATCCGCCCGCTCGACGAGGAGACCATCCTCGCTTCCGTCCGCAAGACGCACCGCGCCTTGCTCGTCGAAGAGAACAAGCCTTTCTGCGGCGTCGACGCCCAGGTGGCCTACATCATCCAAGCCAAGGCCTTCGACGACCTCGATGCGCCCATCGGCCGCGTGTCCTCCATCGACGCCCCGCAGATCTACTGCAAGCGCATGGAAGACCAGCAGCTCCCCCACGCGGCTCGCGTTGTCGAGGCCGCCCTCAAGGTCCTCGCCTAATCCCCCACCCTTTTAACTACGATGGCTGAAATTATCGATATGCCCAAGTTGTCCGACACGATGTCGGTCGGTACCTTGGTGAAATGGAACATCAAAGAAGGCCAGAAGGTCGCCTTCGGTGACATCCTCGCGGAAGTCGAAACCGACAAGGCGACGATGGAGCTTTCCTGCACGGTGCCCGGCACGGTGCTGAAGATCTACGCCCCGGCCGGGTCCCAGCTTCCGGTCGGCGATCCGATTTGCGCCATCGGCAAGGCCGGTGAAGCCGCTCCCGACCCCAAGGGTAAGCCAGTCGCCCCGAAGGCCGCGGCCGCGGCCGCTCCCGCCCCGATTCCCGAGACCACGGGCATCCCCTGCATCCCGGCCGCTCCGGTCGCCAGCGCCGCCCCCGCACCGCAGTCCGACGCCAGCCGCACGAGTGCCTCGCCCTACGCCCGCCGCATGGCCGAGAAGGCCGCCCTCAACGTCGCCGCCCTCGCCGGCACCGGCCCCGGTGGCCGCGTGGTCGCCCGTGACGTCGCCGCCGCCGCTGCCGCTCCGGTCTCCACCGCTCCCGCCGGTCCCGTCAACGTCGCCGTGGCTCCGCCCGCCGATGGCAAGGGCATCCAGCCCGACGCCGATGTCCCGGTCGGTGGCATGCGCGCGACGATCGCCCGCCGTCTCCTGGAATCCAAGAACACGGTGCCGCACTTCTACCTCGAGGTCGAAGTCGACGCCGCCCCGCTCATGGGCCTGCGCGAGACGCTCAACAAGCGCCTCGCCGAACAAGGCGGCGAAACCGCCCTCAAGCTCTCGGTCAACGATTTCATCCTCAAGGCTTCCGCCGAAGCGCTCCGCCGCGTCCCCGCGGTCAACGCTTCCTGGGCCGGCACGAGCATCCGCCAACACTCGGCGGTGCACCTGTCCTTCGGCGTGGCCCTCGAAGACGGCCTGGTGACCCCGGTCATCCGCGACGCCCACGCGAAGTCGCTCCGCGACATCGCCACCGACGCCAAGGCGCTCATCGGCAAGGCCCGCTCCAAGAAGCTATCGCCCGCCGAGATGTCCGGATCCACCTTCACGGTCACCAACCTCGGCATGTACGGCGTGACGGGCTTCTTCGGCATCATCAACGTCCCGAACGCCGCGATCCTCTCCGTCGGCGCCACGATCAAGAAGCCGGTGATCGACGCCAATGACCGTATCGTCATGGGTCACCGCATGGTAATCGGCCTCTCCGGCGACCACCGCGTCGTCGACGGCGCCAATGGCGCTCAGTTCCTCCAGGCGCTCAAGCAAATCCTGGAAGAGCCCACGCTCATCCTGATCTAACCGCTCCGTAGCCGACCAAGGCCCGGCCTCGCAAGGGGCCGGGTTTTTTGTTGTCAGGCAAACGTGCGCACCGACGACAGGCCGCCGTCGATCCGCAGGATTTGTCCGGTCATGAAACGCGCATGATCACCGAGGAGGTGCTCAACGAGCGCTGCGGTCTCATCCGCCGAGCCGACGCGCTGCAAGGGGTGACGTTTACCAGCGGCTTCTTTTTTGAGGTCGGAGTTCAGCAAGGGGCCGGCGAGCGGAGTATCGGTCAACGAGGGGGCCACCGCGTTCACGCGGATGAGCGGAGCCCATTCCGCGGCAAGGCTGCGGGTGAGGCCTTCGAGGGCGCCTTTCGCCGCCGCGATGCTCGCATGCATCGGCATGCCCTGCGCGACGGCGACGGTCGAGAAAAGCACGACGGAAGCTTGCCCCGAAGCCTTGAGCGCCGGCAACGCCGACTGCAGCGCGGCGATCGCACCCAGGACGTTGACGCGGTAGTCGCGGAGGAAGTCTTCCTCGGTGAGGCGATGAAAAGGCTTCAGCGCGATGGTGCCCGGGCAATAGACGAGGCCATCGAGCTGGGCCGGCCAGACGAGCGGCGTGGGCGCAAGGGCATCAAAGGCCTGGACGGGAACGCCGAGCTCCGCCAGCGGGCCGGGGTTGCGCGCGGCGGCGTGCACGGTGTGACCAGCCGCGAGGAGTCGCTGGACGGTGGCCAGGCCGATGCCGCTGTTGCCGCCGATAATCGCAAAGGTCTTAGACATGCGGGCAAGTTCCCCGCCCCTCGACGAAGGTCAAATGGGGCGACGCTTTTCCCGGACAACAAAAAGGCCGGAGGCGAACCTCCGGCCGAATCAACCCAGCGACGCCAGCTTACTTGGGGGCGGGCGTACCGGCAGGCTTCGGCGCCGGGGTGGCCGGCTTGCGCGAGCCCTTCGGGTCCAGGTTCGCGTTGAGTTCCTCATCCGTGAACTTGGACGCGACGCCCGTCGCCGGCACCTCGGCCTTGGCCGTCCACGCGATGGCGTTCAGCACGAGCGTCCGCTGACTGTCGTTGGCCCAACCTTTATGGAAATGTCCGCCCGTGAAGCCGAACCCTCGGCCCCCATCCTTGCGCTCGACGGCCCAGGCGACGACCTGCGGCTTCTTCTCCTCGAGGACGAGTTTGCGGACTTCGGGGTTGCCGCTGTGCGCGCCCATCCCGCGGTTCATCGTGCCCTCGGGAGCGAGCGCGGCGAGGATCGGCGTCACGCCATCCAGGCCGTCGCGGAAACGCATGTTGAAATACCATTCGTCGGTCGTCGCAAAAGGCTTCACGCCGCGGCTCACCGGATGGTCGGGCAAGGTCTTGAAATCCGCGAGCCAGTGCGGGTTGACCGACCAGTGCTGCTCGAAATAACCGCCGAGCCAGTCCTTGAACTCCTTGGCTCCCTTGCCCGTCGAGGAACGGCCAGGCGGCGCGACCTTCACGGGCTGACCATCCGCGCTCAACCAGCCGGCTTTTTCGTAGGCAGGCTCGACGGCGTAGTGGAGGCAGACGAAGCCGCAACCGGCGGCCATCTTCTTGGCGAGTTGATCGAGGTGCGGCAGGGCGGGATGCCCGCCACCGCCGTCGGAGTAGATCACGATCGTATCGGCCTTCGCGACGACGTCTTCGGCGGGCCACTGGCCACCGAGGCTGACGGTGACGGTGACGCGATCGGCGGCGCCTTGCCGCAGGCCGGCGGCCAACAACTGGATGCCGGCGTTGTGTTCATGCTCACCTGGGCCGTGGCTGGGACGGCCGGCGATCATGAGCACGTTCTTCTTTTCTTCGGCCGACGCGCCGGTGAGGCCGCCGCAAAGCACGAGCACGCCGAGGAGGAGGGTCTTCTTCATGGGGTGTTGGGGTAAAAAGAAAGGCCGCAGAGACATGCATCCTGCGGCCTTAGGTAAGCGCTGGGTGAGGGTTACTTGGTCTCCTTGAGGACCAGATCCTTGAATTGGACGACCATGGCGGGGCCGGCGTGGAGCTGGAGGGCGAGGATGCCCTTCTTGGCGCCGACCGCGGTCTCATCGGTGACGTCGACCGTCGGGACGCCGTTGATGAAGTGCTGCAGATGGCCGCCCTTGGCGACGATGCGGTAGTCGTTCCAGTCCTCGGACTTGATCTTGGCCTGGATCTCGGCGGACTTGCCGACTTCACCGGCGACTTCGACCTTGGGCTTGTTCGGCGCAGCGCCTTCCTTGATCACGGTCTTCTGGCCACGCTGGGCCAAGATGCCACGACCCTTTTCTTCATAGAGGATGCCGGAGTAGGTCTTGCCGGCTTCGAAGTCGGCCTGGTAGCCGGCGACGACGTAACCCTTCTCGTCGACCAGCTTGGAGCGGTACTGGACGCCCGAGTTGCCGCCGACGATCTTGTACTTGAAGGTGAATTCGAAGTCACCCACTTCACCGCCCTGCCAGACGAGGAAGGTGTTGCCCTTGGTGGGCTTCTCCTTGGTCGTGCGACCGGTGATGCAACCGTCTTCGACGGACCAGAAGTCGAGGCCCTTCCAGCCGGTCAGGTCCTTGCCGTTGAAGAGGTTCTTGTCCTCGGCGCAGGCCGTCGAGGCGAGCGCGAGGAGCGCGAGGAGGGAGGTGCGGAGCTTCATGTTCTTGGAATTACTTGGTGCGGCCAAAGAGGCGGTGCATGTTCTTCAGGCCCTTCACCGGGATGTCGTCGCGGTTCGGCTCCATCTTGCGCCAGATGGCGGCGGCCCGGGCGATGACCTTCACGTCGGTGGTGAAGGACTCGATGACGACGTCGTTCTTGTAGCCGATCTTCTTGAGGGCGGCCACGATGGGCTTCCAATCGAGGGAGTCGCCGCCGGGGACGCCACGGTCGGTGCCGCAGGCGTGGAAGTGGCCGAGGTGCTTGCCGGCCTTGAGGATGGCGGCGCCTTGGTGCTTCTCCTCGATGTTCATGTGGAACGTGTCGAGGTGGAGCTTCACGGCCGGGGAATTGACGGCCTTCACGAGGCGCAGGCCTTGGTCGCACGTGTTGAGGAAGTCGGTCTCGAAGCGGTTGAGGGGCTCGACGCAGAGGAGGACGCCCTTCTTCTCGGCGTGCTTGGCGAGCTGCTTGAGGTTCTTGACGACGAGCTTGAAGTGCCGGGCCTTGGTCTTGTCGTCATGCGAGCCGATGAGGCCGACAACCGAGTAGAGCGGGCCGATGATGCGCGGGCAGCCCATGGCGGCGGCTTGGTCAACGAGGGCAGTCAGGTACTGCTGGGCGTTCTTTTGGTCGGCGGCGCTGCCACGGAAGTCGCGGCCCGGGCCCATCGCGGCGCAGACGGAACCGATGGCGATGCCCGCCTTGGCGGCGGCGGCCTTCAGGAACGCCGGGTCGACGTGCGCGGGATCTTCGATGGCGATCTCGACGGTGTCGAAGCCCCACTTCTTGAGCTTCTTGAACATGGAGACGCTCTCGTTGGTGAACGGAGACGCGTAGAGGAAGGTATTGAGGCCGAAACGCATGGTGGGAGGTGAGGTTGGGGAGAGGAAGCGAGTTTGCCGCGGGGCGGGGCACGGTCAAGGCTGGGCCTCGATAAGAAAGGTTTTAAGGGACGAGCTCCCCGACGATCAAAAGGCCACCAGGGAAGAAATGGCGGTCTGCGAAGCGCTCGGGCTTATCCATCTTCTCCTTTCTTTGGGCCAGGATGGCGGCTTTATCAAAAACATCCGGTAAGAGCTCAAGGCGGACCGTGTGGACGGTATCCGTGAGTTTGGTGCCGACCGTGAAGGTACTCAAGCGCGGGTAGGTGCAGTAGGCATCGAAGCGGGTCATGACCTTGGGAGTGCCGCCATCAAGGGTGACCGCGACCTTGCCGCCGGCCGGACCAACGACGTCGTAGACGGCGCAATGGGTACCCTTGAACTTAAACTCGATGGTTTGGCCGGGCTGCGTCAGGCGGATGAGTGTGGGCAAGCGGTTCGCATAAGATTTTGCCATCGCATCCTTGGCGGGGTCGAGCGGCGCAATACCCGCAGGAAGTTTGGCGGCGGCAATCGAAGTCAGGGAAGCCTGCTCGAAGTTATCCGCGACGAGCGGCGCCGGGAGTGCGTGCTTCATCGGCTTACCGGAGGCTTGGCTGATGCCCGGCAAGGAACGCACGATGGCTTCGAGGTACATCTTATGACCGGTCTCCACATGCGGGTGGACGCTATCGGGGGCGAAGACGACCTTGTCGGCGAGCACGGCTTTTTCTTCGAGCGTCTTCGGGAGCGGTGACCTCCAAAGCACCTTGCCCTCCTTGCTGAGGCGCGAGACTTCCAGGCCGAAGTGAATCGTCGGGATACCGTAGTGGTTCGCAACCTTCTCCATGGCGGAGGCCGAGCGCGGGAAATTCCCAGCGGCGATGTCGGGGGCCATACCCTCGACGAGTGTGTAGACGAAGCAGATGTCGCAATTCGGGTTGGTCCGCCACGTCTGGCGCACGATACCTTCCATGCAGCGGATAATTTGTTCAGGCGACGCGCCGCCGTCGTTCACCGCGAATTCAACGAAGAGGAGGTCGGGTTGCTTGGAGAGGACGTCCTGCTGAACGCGAAACACGCCGAGGTCGGAGCCCGTGCCACCAATGGCCGCGTTGATCTCGGTGAACTTCGCGCTGGGGTAGGCCTGCTTGAAATGGGCGAGCGACTTCACGCGCCAACCTGGCTGCGCGGTGATGGAGCCGCCAAGGTAGCCCACCTTGATCTCAGGCAAGGCCCCCGAGCCGAAACGGCCTTGGGCTTTAGCCAAGAAATTCGGCCAGCCCGCGCGAGGGCGGCACTCCTGCGCATCGACTAAGGGGAATTCTGGTTCGGCCGCTTGGACGAAACCAACGGCGAACAGTAAAGCGCAAAACAAGGGACGCATGGGGTATGTATAAGAAGCCTCAGGCCAAGTTTTGTTCCCCGCAAGTCGGGCATAGCACCCCTCAACGAAAACCGGTTGCCTGTCCCTGGTTAGACACAACCATTTCCGTCTGACCATGAAGAGCCTCTTGCTTGTTCTCGCTGGTGCCACGTCCTTATTCGCCGACACCTGCTCGGAGCGAGTCGCGGTGGTGACGACGACACCCGGGCTTGTCGCGTTTTGGGATTTCACGAAGCGCGAGGCGCCGGGCCGACGCTTCACCGCCCACATCCCCGCCGGCGCGAAGAACGACTACGCCCTCGACGCCGGCAACTACGTGAAGGACCTCTGGAATCAGGGACCCGCCGCGAGTTACGCCGACTTCCCCTTGCTCGGCTCGGGACCGTTCGGCCAGGCGATCCGCATCAAGCAGGAGACGAACCCCGACTTCCGTCCCCTGCTCTTCGTGCCGCGCGCCCGACTCCAGGACTCGCCCTTGGACATCAAAGGATCTGGCAAGGCCGTGACAGTCGTCGTCTGGGCCATCCGTGAAAGCGGCAATCACGCGCTCGCCGGCATCTGGCATGAAGGTACCGACCTCAAGGAGAAGACCACCGAGACCATCGCCAAGGTGGAACGCGGCCAACGCCAATACGCCCTCTTCGCCGGCCTGAATAAAGAAGGCGCCGCCTGCGGCCACGTCTCCGAAAACGGCGCGAGCTCTTTCCTCAACAAATACGCGCTGCATAAGTGCAATTCGGCGGAAGTTTCGCCCAAGGTTCCGGCGGACTCGCCCCCGGCGGTGCTGGCCAAGTCGTGGCAGACCTTCGCGATGACCTTCGACAGCCGCACGCAGGAGATGACCGGCTGGCTCAACGGCGTCAGCGGCGACCGCTGGCTGGAGAACCCGCAACAGGACCGCCTCCTGTCCTTCGCCGCCAACGCTTGGCTGCAAGGCCGCTTGGCCAAAATCCCCGGCACCCAACCCGGCGAGGATCCAACCTTCCCCGCAGACCAATATTACAACCCGCCGGAAGTAACGCCGGTCAAGGTCACGGTCCTGAGCGAACAACGCTCCAAACGCGAAGAGCTCCGGGAATACCGCTACACGAAGGTCAAGGTGACCATCGTGAATGATGAGGAGCGCGGCCGTGAACTCGTCGCGCTTCGCCTGAATCCTTGGTGGTTCCCCCACGACCTCTACACTCCGAAGGCCGACGGTACCGGCGGGCCCTTCACGATCGGGCGCGTCATCCATAGTTCCCGCGGCGTCGGCTTCACGGGTTGGATCGGGGGCGTGGCCGTCTTTGACCGCGCCCTGACGGCGGCGGAATTGGGGAAGCTCCAAGCCCTCGCGGTGGAGCCCATCCCTGCGCCGACGGACAAGTAAGGAAGCCCGCGCCACAAAACGCTTCCTTCCCGCAAAGGCTCGGCAATAGTCAGAGCCATGGACAACGTCACGCATGCGGCCCTCGGACTCTCCGCTGGCCTGCTCGTTGCCCGCCGCGGCGGTTCGCTGCCCGCGGCCGCCGTCGCGGCCCTGCTCGCCGCCGAAGCCCCCGACCTCGACGTCTTCATCCGGAATGGCGACGACCCTCTCGTCTCGTTCCGCTGGCACCGCCACTTCACGCATAGCTTCATCTTCATGCCCATCTGGGCGGTGCTGAGCGCCCTGCTCACCTCCTGGCTCTTCCGGTGGCGGCAGAAAGGCGAAGAGCCTTGGCGGGGGCTCTTTCTCCCGGCCTTAGCCGGCGGACTCACGCACCTCCTTTGCGACGGCTGCACCAGTTATGGCACGATGTTACTGTGGCCATTCGACGAAGCACGCTACGCCTGGGATTGCCTCCCGATCGTCGACCTCTTCGCGACGCTGCCACTCCTGACCTTAGCCATCCTCGCCTACCGCCGGCAATCGCGTCGGCTCGCCGCCTACGGGCTAATCTGGTTCACCGGCTATGCGTTCATCGGCGTCTGGCAACACCACCGCGCGGAGGCCAGCCTGCGCACTTGGCTGAGCGCACGCGGGATTGAGCCCACGCGCCTGACCGTCAAACCCACGGTCACCAACCTCCTCGTCTGGCGCGGCATTTGGCAGCATAAAGACCACTGGCAAGTAGGCGCCGTCCGTGTGCCGCCATGGGGCGAAACCATGGTCGCTCCCGGCGACGAACGCCTCGTATGGAAAGAAACCATGCCCGGGAATCCGCCCGCGGACTCCAAGGCCGGACGGCATTTCGCGGACTTCTCCAAATTCACCCAAGGCTGGAACACCTACGCCGCCTTTGAGTCGGGCGTGGTCGTCGGGGATGTTCGCTTTGGCATGCTCCCCACGAGCGGGCGGCCGTTATGGTCGGTCTACTTCGGACGCGACACCAAGCATGGCTCCAACAATTCCACCGTGGAGATCCTGATGGACCGCACCTTGGAGGACGGCGATTGGGCCCGCTTCTGGGGCTTGCTCGACGGGTCCGATAAGCGTTACGTTCCAGTCCGCTGACCGCTTCCATGCGCGCCCTCCTCCTTTGCTTCGCTTTCGCCACCGCCAGCGCCGCCGAGCCCACCTGGAAGCTCACGCTCGATGAGAATTTCGATGGCGTGGAACTGAACGCCAAGGTCTGGACCGTCGAGACCGGCAAGCGCCGCGATTCGCTGAACTCGCCGAAGGCCGTCGACCTCAAGGACGGCGTCCTGAAGATCACCACTTGGACCGACGCCGACGGTACGACCTACTGCGGCTTCGTGACCACGCGGAAGAAATTCTTCGTCACGCAAGGTAAGGCAGAGGCCCGTTGCCGCTTCTTGGTTCAGCCGGGCACGCAGATCGCCTTCTGGGCGCAATCGCCGACGTACGGCAAGTCCGGCAAAGCCGCGGGCGCCGCCGACGATGGCGTCGAGATCGACATCCTCGAAACAACCGGCCTCAAAAAGGGCGGCTACCAATCCGCCCTCCACTGGGGACCCTACGGCAACAAGGAGGAGAAGAAGGCCAGCTCCGTGCAACACCCGGCCAACGTGGGCGCCGAGTGGCGCACCTACGCCGTCGAATGGGACAACACCGGCTACCGCTTCTTCTTCGACGGACAACTGGCGTGGAAGGACGAGAAGTGCCCCGGCTCGAAGGCACCGCAATTCCTGCTGCTCACCAGCGAATCAAACATCAAAGGTTGGAACGGCGAACGCCCGAAGGACGGTTACGGCCTCAAGGACGCTTCCAGAAATACCTTTGAAATCGATTGGGTGAAGGCATGGGAGCGCGTTGAAGCCCCGAAGCCGGCCGCAAAGTAAGCGGCGGCCTACTTGACGATTTCGACCTTGTTCGGGGGCGTCACGACCTTCTCCGGAAGCCCTGGGAAGAGCTGTCGAAGCACCTCGGGGTGCTTGCGCAGCCCGGCGGCGTCGATGAACTTCCAGTCGGCCTTCCCGACCGGGCGCACCGCGATGAAGTAGCTTTCGGCGCGGGTACGGATGTCTCCGGCGCTGGCGATTTGCACGAAGGGCACGAAGCAGATTTCTTCCTGCCCCGCGACGTGGAGTTCGGCGGGCACGCCAAAGGTGATTTTATCGATTACGTTTTTACCGGCCAATGACTTCAGCGCTAGCCGCGTGGCCGCTTCGAAAGGCTCCTTGCCACCGAACAAGGTGTATAAAGCCGGGTGGGTCCATTCCAGGAACTTGTCGGCATCGCCCTTGGCGGCGGCCTCTCGATAGGCGGTCGCTTGGGCCACTACGAGCTGGGCTTCTTTTTCAGGAAGCCCTGCGGCTGTCGTCACCAAAGTCGCAGATGCCAGGATGAGAGTGAGCGCTTTCATTTTAATTCAAAGCGGTAGGTCGCGGTGGCGTCGGAAGGAATGAAACCCTCGCCAAGACGGGCGGGCGTGAACTGCGACGCTTGGGCCGCCTGTAGGGCCGCCGCATCCAAGGAGGCGCTCCCAGAGCTCACGGCGATTTGCGCCGTCCGAACTTCACCGGTGGCCGAAATGTGCAGGCGCACCGTGACACGCCCTTCGACCCCGGCGCGGCGGGCACGTTCGGGATAGGCTGGCTCCGTCCGAACGGAGAAGTGCGGTGGCACGAAAATGGCGGCGGGCGCTGCGGTGGGTGTCGCGCTGCCAGGGCCAATGGAGGCCGCCGGGGAAACTGGACCGACTGGAGCAACGTGGTTGCCGCTGAACTCCGGTACGGCCGAATGGGTGACCGCCGTCGCCTCGGTCAAGACGGCGCGGGAGCCTCCGCCCAAGGCCAACCCTTGCTTTACTTCTCCCGCCAGGCCCAAGGGCTCGGCATCCAAGCGGACCAAGAGCAAACCACCGGCGGTAGCTTCTGCTCCGCTCGAGCGCCACGATCCACTCGCAGCCACCCCAGCCAAAGCCGCCAAGTGGACACACCCTACGGCGGCCCAGATCAGGCGGTGACGGCGCGATTCGCTCACAGCGCACAGTCGCTGGAAGCGCCCGGACAGTCAAGACGCAGGCGTGTCATTTGCCGACCGGCGGCGGCACCAGACTCTTTAAGCGCCAGGTTCCATAGGGCTTGCGAGCCGTCGGACCAGCCAGCCGCTCCAAGGTCACCAAGGCGGCCTTACGGAAATGGATACCCAGCGCTCCGTCGCGCAAGCCCAACAGTAGTCCAACCAGTGCTGACAAATGTGGGTTATGTCCGACCAAGAGACGTGCGGTGCGGGAGCGGGCAAGTTGGGTCGCCGTCACCCGCGGGTTGGCCTCCGGCTCCAAGCCGGCCAGGACCTTCATCGGCTGGCGAACCTTGGCCGCCGACTGGACCAGCCGTGCCGTCTGCACCGAGCGCAGCAACGGGCTGTGCTCGATGACCCGGACCAATGACCAGACCTCCAAGCCGAGGCTCCGCCCGACGCGGGCGGATTGCCGACGACCTTTGGGCGACAACGGCCGCCCCAGATCTGGTTCGCCCGGGACCGCATCGGCATGGCGCAGAAGGAAGACGATCATCGTGCGACCACGCTAGCGCCCGCGGAATATTATGCAATTGGACTTGCCGAAATTCCGGACTCGCCGACGAATGTTGGCGTGCGCCGGCTGATTCTCGCCACCCTTTTCCTTGGACTATTGACGAGGACGAGCGTCGCCGCGGTCTCCGAAGCGGGCGCCACCCATAACGGCACCATCTGCGTGGACGCAGCCACGGGGGCGATCCTCTCCGAAAACAAGGCCGACTGGCCGGGCCACCCCGCCAGCGTCACCAAGCTGATGACCATGCTCCTCGTCCTCGAGGACATCCAAGCCGGGAAGACGTCGCTCTACGCCCCGATCACCATCACCAAGGCATCGGTGGGCACCGGTGGCTCGATGGTCTGGCTCGCCGCCGGTGAGACCTTCACCACGGAAGCCCTGCTCTATGCCCTCATGCTGCAGTCGGCGAACGACGCGGCGGTCGCCCTCGCGATCCACCGCGCGGGCAGCACTCCCGCTTTCGTGGCCCGCATGAATACGCGGGCCGCTCAACTCGGGATGACCCGGACCCGCTTCATCACTCCGAACGGGCTCACCTATGGGAAGGGCCCACACGACACCACGACGGCCCGCGACCTCGCCAAGTTGAGCGTCGTACTCTGCAAGATGCCAGCCGCCCTGAAGTTTACCTCCGCCAAGACTTACACCTTCCGACCGGGGGCTAAGGCCGTGAACTTAGTGAACCACAACCGCCTCTTGAGCTCCTTCAAAGGATGCGACGGACTCAAGACGGGTTGGACCGTGGCAGCGGATGCCTCGATGATCACAACCGCGCGCGAAGGCGAAGCACGGGTCATCGCCGTCGTCCTCGGTTGCGATAGCCCCCAAGGGGCCAAGGCGGCCCAGCGAGTTCGCGATCAGATGGCCGCGCGTCTCATGGCCCAAGGCCTGGCTCGCCTCTCCTTATTGGAAACCGAAAAAGCCAAGCTTCACGCGCTGCCCGCCCGGGTTGCCCCGGCGGCGGCCAGCGCCAAACCAAGTCAAAAAGGGGCAAAACCAGCCGAAGAACCCGGCTTTTTCGATTGGCTGGGGGATTTATTTAGCTTTTAACCCCTGAGTTCAGGGGGGTGGAAGAAAGTAGTGAACATTTGTTCATTTTACTTGCAAGAGCCTCCTAAGTGGGCAGTTTGGCGTTCTCACCCACCTCACGCCCATGTCCATCTCCAAGACCGACGCCACCGCCAAAGAAAAGGCGGCCACGCAGTCCTCCGAGCGCAAGACGCTCGACCTCGCCCTCTCCGCCATCAACAAGCAATACGGTGACGGCACGCTCATGCGCATGGGCGACGCCACCAAGATGACGGTCTCCACCGTCTCGACCGGCTCGGTCGCCATCGACCTCGCCCTCGGCGTCGGCGGCCTCCCCCGCGGCCGCATCGTCGAGATCTTCGGTCCGGAATCCTCCGGTAAGACGACCCTCTGTCTCTCCATCATCGCCGAAATCCAGCGCCAAGGCGGCAATGCCGTCTTCGTGGACGTCGAGCACGCCCTCGACCCGCGCTACTCCAAGGTCGTCGGGGTCGACCTCGACAACCTCTTGGTCTCCCAGCCCGAATCCGGCGAAGACGCCCTGAACATCGCCGAGACCCTCATCCGCTCCGGCGCCATCGACGTCATCGTCATCGACTCCGTCGCCGCCCTCGTCTCCAAGCAGGAGCTCGACGGCCAGATGGGCGACTCCACCGTAGGCGTCCAGGCCCGCATGATGAGCCAGGCCATGCGCCGCCTCACGGCCGCCATCAGCCGCACCAACTGCGTGGTGATCTTCACCAACCAGATTCGCGAAAAGATCGGCGTGATGTTCGGCAGCCCCGAAACCACCCCGGGTGGCCGCGCGCTCAAGTTCTTCTCATCCGTCCGCATCGACATCCGCCGCATCGGCCAGATCAAGGAGCCTTCCGGCAAGGTGATCGGCAACCGCACCAAGGTGAAGGTCGTGAAGAACAAGGTCGCCCCGCCCTTCACCGAGTGCGAGTTCGACATCATGTACACCGAAGGCATCTCCCGCACGGGCTCGGTCCTCGACATGGGTATCGAACAAAAGATCCTCGAAAAGAAGGGTGCTTGGATCGCTTATAACGGCCAACTCATCGGCCAGGGTCGCGAAGCGGCCAAGGACTACCTCATGAAGAACCCGAAGGTGCTCGAAGAGCTCCAGAAGATCATCCTCGAGAAGGTCCAAGTCGTCGGTGGCATGACGCTCGGCGCCGGCGCCGGCGAAGGTGTGACCGCGGAATAAAGTTTCGTTGTTGGCTGCCATAGCCCGGGCCGCACGCAAGTGCGGCCCGTTTAGTTTATGGATAACGCGGACAAACGGAGAGACCCCAGTGGCTCATCGAGCGTTCACCCAATGGAATGAGCCTCAGGGCCACAGACTTGCAGGCCAATCGAGCCCTTGGGTGAATCTTATTTCCATGGAAACCTCTCGACTCACCGCCTTCGTCACGTGGCAGCGCAGCGTCCAGCTCGCCGCCGAAATCCTCAAACTCGCCCAAGCGGCCCAAGGCCGCCCCCAACGCTGTCTCGATGACTTAGCCGAGGAAGCCATTCAACGCGCGGCCTCCCTCGGAGACAGCTACCTGAACCTGGAAACGGGGTTTGAACTCTGGAGCCTTAACGATGGCCGGGCGCTGGCGCTCTACACCCGACTCAAGACCGCCGAAATTGCGGGGCTGCTACCCGAACGCGATATCCGTCGCTTGCTCGGCATGTTCGAAGAGGTCGAGCGGATGATGGAGAACTACCTACGTGCCCAAGCGAAAGCCGAGGAGGCACGGAAGACTGTTCCCCAGGCAAGATCTCGCTGGCAACCGCACCCGCAAGATGGATTCAAGCCGCTCAGCGAATCCAAAGTCCCGCGGCCAAGGCGAGAAACGTAAGCAGGTCGGCGCGAGCGCGCACCATCTCAGCCGGCACGCCTTCAGAGCGACGATCCAAGAACCAAAGGCTCGCTCCACCGAAAGCCGCCGCGGCGGCGGGGCCACCGGCACCCGGCACGGCCCAAAAGGTGAAGACCGTACCGAGTACGGCCGCAAACATCGGGCCAAGACGGAGCTGCCAGGCGCGCTCCGTCGCTTCCGATCGACGGATGACCGCTAGGTTCGCGAGCACCAAAGCAAAGACGGGCAACGCAAAGCCGGGATAAATCACATGCTGGGTGATCCCGGTGTCGACGAGGCGGACGGATTGCTTGGCGGACAACAACGAGAGCATCACCGCCACGGCGAAGGCGCGGTAAAGCCAGCCGGAATTCGGGGCCAAGCGCGCGCTCAAGAGAAGGAAAAGCGGGGCGAGGAAAAAGATCGACCGGTACTTGGCGAAAGCGTCGGCGACGGCTGCGAAATCGGGCGCCGCCGCGTAAAGCAAGCCGGCCAAACCCGCGAGACCAAGGATCAGGAAACTCCCGCGGTGCGCCTGCACGAAGGCATGCCGGAAGGTGCCACCCTTCGTATGACCCAACCGCGCATCCATCCAACGCTCCAAGGCATACCCGACCCAAAGCGCCCACCCCAAGGCGAACGACTCCCAAGGCCGACCGAGGAACGCGCCCGGCTGCACGACTTCACGGGCCAAGAGCACGAAGAGCGACCCTTCGAGGCACCAGGCCGAAGGCCAGGCCCACCAAGGGATGGGCGCCCGTGAGGTGGGTTCGCTCACTTCCGGCCGGGGGCGCGCGCGACGACCGCCTTCATGCGACGCAAGATCTCGCGGAGGCGTTCGCGGGGGCAACCAAAGTTGAGTCGGACATGACCAGGGCCACCGAAGTCGGCGCCATTGCTGAAACCGATGCCGCCCTTTTCGAATTCCGCATGCGGGTCTTCAAAGCCGAGCGCCGTGACGTCGAACCACGCCAAGAAACTCGACTGCGGACGCTGCCGGAGCACGACGCCCGGCATGGCCTTCAATTCCTGCTCGATGAGGTCGAGGTTGCCGCGGAGATACTCGACGCACGCGAGGCGCCATGGTTCACCATGATCGAAGGCCGCTTGGGTCGCGATGAGACCGAACACATTCTGGTCCAGCGAGAGGCCCTGAAGGATGCGGCGGAAACGCGTGCGCAAGTGGGCGTCGGGAATGATGGCGAAGCCGCAGGTGAGGCCGGCGATGTTGTAGGTCTTGCTCGCGGCCATCAAGGTGACCGTGCGAGCGGCGAGGTCCTCGCTCATGGCGGCGAACACGGTGTGCTTGGCCTGCGGGTCGAGGATGAGGTCGCAGTGGATCTCATCGGAGCAAACAAGGAGGTCATGCTTGCGCACCAAAGCGGCCAAACGGTCGAGCTCCGCCCGATCAAAGACGCGGGCGAGTGGGTTGTAGGGATTACAGAGCAGGAGGATCTTGGCATGTGGCTGCGCACAGGCTTCCTCGAGCTTGGCCCAATCAAACGTCCAGCGGCCGTCGACGAAGACCATCTCGAGCTTCAGCGCATTGCGTTCCGAAAACACCGGCGCCGTGAGGAAAGGCGGGTAGACGGGAGCGGTGGTGACCACCGATTCCCCCGGTTTGGTGGCCGCGCGGATGGAGGCGTGGATGCCGGGCACCAAGGAACACATGAAGGTGATCCACTCGGGGCGAATCTCCCAGCCATGGCGGCGGCGGACGTGGTTGACGATCGAGGCGAAGACGGCGTCGCGTTGCGCAGGGTAACCATAAACGCCGTGGGCGGCCCGCGCCTGCACGGCGGCGACGACCTCGGGCGGCGACACGAAATCCATGTCGGCGATCCAGCAAGGGATGATGTCGCGATCGGCATACTTGTGCCACTTCGTGCTGTCCGTCCCAGAGCGTTCCGGACAGCTGTCAAAATTGAAAGCCATTCTGGGGAGAACCTTGGGTTGAAGTCAGGTGCGGGCAAATGCATTTTCAGCGAATGACACCGACTTGGGTCAGCCCCGCCGAAATCCGCGACCGTCGGGTCTTCCTTGGACGCCACGGGGAAATGTCCGTCGCGGTCACGAGCGAAGGCGAACTTATCCTCCGCCGCCCCGGACCACGCTCCGCCGTGCAGGCGCGGCTGGCCCGTTGGGGGCTGTGCGGGCGATCCGGGAAACTCCCGAAGGTCCGGCTGACCCTCGCCGTCGGTACGACGTTTCAGCACCGGGTCTGGCAAGCCTGCCTAGCCATCCCCGCGGGCACCGTCGACACCTACGGCGCACTCGCCCAGCGCATCCGATGCCGTTCGGCCCAAGCCGTCGGCCAAGCGCTCGCCGCCAATCCCCTCGCCCAACTCATCCCTTGCCACCGGGTAGCCGCAGCCGATGGACCCGGTGGGTTCGCCTGGGGAGCCCGTCGAAAGGCAGCGTGGTTGAAGGAGGAAGCCAATGGGGCTGCTCGATGACCTGGATCGGGGGCTCCTTGACCTCATCTTCCCCCGCGACTGCGCGGTCACGCAGTTGCCGCTCGATCAAGGACCCTTCCTGCACCTCTCGCCGGAAGGCGTGGCAGCCCTCCCCCGGATTACCGATCCACGCTGCCTGACGTGTGGCCACCCCTTTGATGGCTGGCTTGAGGGTGAGCGCAGTTGCCCCCATTGCGTGGAACTGCACCCAGCCTTTCAGCGGGCCGTTTGCGCCTTTCGGGCCCAAGGGCCGGTCCGGCAAATCCTCCATCGGATCAAATACGAGCGGTCACCCTACTTGGCCGATGATTTGGTGGCAGCGGCCACCACCGATGAGCCGTTCCGTCGGCACCTCGCGGGCTCGGTCCTCGTACCCGTTCCGCTCCATGCGGAGAAAGCGTGGTCCCGTGGCTACAACCAGAGCGCGCGGATCGCCGATGGACTCGCGGGGCTGATTCCGGGCTGCACCGCCGAGGCCCTCCTGGAAAAGCATCGGCCGACGGAATCGCAGACGCGCTTGGATCGAACCCGGCGACTACGCAACGTCGCCAAGGCCTTTCGGCTCAAGCCCGGCCAGGCCGTCGACCCCCGCCGACGCTACGTGATCATCGACGATGTGCTGACGACCGGGGCGACGCTCCACGCCTGCGCCGCCGTCCTCCGGGCCGCGGGAGCCACCTCGGTCGACGCGGCGGCCCTCGCCCACGGCTAAACCGCCAGCACCGCGGCCAACTCCGACTCCGCGACGCCCATCTTATTCAGCATAAAAGCCCGCATGTCGGGCGCCAAGGGCGCGCGGAAGATGCGTTGGAACTGCGGGGCGCGGAAATCCAGCCGCGCCGCATGCAAGGCCTGGCGTTCCAGCTCAAGGGTCCGCCCTAAGCGGTCCGTCCAGCCGTGTTCGACGAATTCTAAATAGAGCGAATCATCCCCACCGTAAAGTTTATCGCCGATGACCGGATGGCCCAGCCAGAGCGCATGGGCGCGAATCTGGTGCTTCCGTCCGGTGTGTGGGCTCACGCGCGCCAAGGTGTAGCCACCGCGCACGAGGGCGGGCTCGAAGAACGTCGCCGCCGGCGAGGTGCCGGGACCGGTGCGCACGGCGGTCTTGACGATGACCTTGCTGGTTTCATCCGGTCCCAACGCTTGATCCACCTGCACGGGCTCCCGGAGCTCGCCCTTCAGGATGGCGTAATAAGTCTTCGACACCCAGCGGCGTTCCATCGCGGTCTGCGACAGCGAGGCGGCGGCCGCGTGCTTGGCGATGAGGATGATGCCGCTCGTCTCGCGATCGAGGCGACTGACCAGATGCAACGTCGTTAAGCCCTTCCATTCGCGCACGGCCCCGACGAGCGACGACCACGGACCATCCTTGGAGGGATGACAGACCAACCAACCCGGCTTATCAAAAACGAAGAAGTCATCATCCTCCTCGATCAGCCACTGGGGCAGTTCCGCGGGGTCGACCTTCGGAGCGGGGCGGTTCGGGACCGCGGCGTCTTCCCCGCTCATGGCTTGGGCGGCAGGCGATCCTGCCAAGCCGCGGTCGAGACGCCGAGGCCTTGATGGCGCGCCAGCACTTCGCCGACCAGATAAAGCGACCCGAGGACGACGATGGGGTCGCCAGCGGTGGTGCAGGTGCCCGCGGCCGGGAACAGCTCCGCCGGGGAACCGCGCGCGACTTCACCGCGGAAATCCGCCGGCACGAGGGTGGCGAGTTCCTCCACCGAGCACGCTCGTTCGTTATCCGGTCGCACCAGCACGAGCCGCGCGGCGTGGCGGGCCGCGGCGACGACGAGGGGCTGCGCGCGATCCAGGCCCAAGGCGCCCACCACGATCGTGGGGTGAGGCAACGCCGCGAGCAGCGGCTCGATCGCGCGGATGCCTTCCTCGTTGTGCGAGCCATCGATAATCAAAACGCGCCCGTCGTTCAGCGTCAGGCGCTGCCACCGTCCGGCCCACGCGACATTCCGCAACGCCGCCGTCGCGACCTCCGCGGCAAAGGGCCAGCGCGTCGCCAACGCACACGCCAACCAGGCGGCGCCGGCGTTCCAACGTTGGTGCGTTCCGGCGAGGTTCGTCTCCGGCAAGCCGGTGGCGAAATGGTCGCGGACAAAATGCAGGGGGGCGCCGATTGCGCGGGCGCGCGCGGCGATGACGGCCTCCGCTTCGGCGGGAAGCTGTCCGACGACGCAAGGCACGCCGGACTTGAGGATACCCGCCTTCTCGCCGGCGATCGCGGCAAGGGTCGGGCCGAGGTACTCCTGGTGGTCGAGTCCGATGGAGGTGATCACGCAGACTTCCGGCGCGCAGACATTGGTGGCGTCGAGCCGGCCACCGAGGCCGGTCTCCAAGATGGCCACATCGACCTTCCGCTCGGCGAATTCGAGCAACGCCGCCGCCGTGATGAGTTCAAAGAACGTCGGGGCGTTCTCCGGATCTTCGGCGCGGATGGCTTCGTAGTGCGGACGCAGGCGTTCGGCCAGGGTGACCACGGCCGCGTCGGTCAGCGGGCCGCGGTCGATCTGGATGCGTTCACCGATGCTGACCAGATGCGGGCTGGTGTAGAGACCCGTGCGGCGACCGTGGGCGCGCTGGATCGCCTCGATCATCGCGGAGGTCGAGCCCTTGCCGTTGGTCCCGGCGACATGGAAACACGGCTGCGCCCGCTCGGGTTGGCCGATCCGCGCGGAGAGCAAGCGCATCCGGTCGATGCCGAGCCGCGAACCGAGGTTACGCAAGCCCGTCAACCAGCGCAGCGTGGTGGCCGCTTCCATGTCGGCCGAGGGCCGTTAGGCCGCGCGACGCTTGCCGCCCTTCGGCGCACGGTGGGCCAAGGCCCGAAGCAGGCTCGCCAGCTTCGCCTTCATCTCCTTGCGGTGGACGATCATGTCGATGAGGCCGCGCTTGAGGAGGAATTCGGAAGTCTGGAAGCCGTCGGGGAGGTCCTGGTTGGTCGTTTCCTTGATGACGCGGGCGCCGGCGAAGCCGATGAGCGCGGCGGGCTCGGCGACGATGACGTCGCCCAAGGTCGCGTAGGAAGCCATCACGCCGGCCATGGTTGGATTGGTCAGGACGGCGATGTAAGGCAGGCCAGCGGCACGGAGCTTGGCGAGGGCCGCGCTGGTCTTGGCCATCTGCATGAGCGATAGGATGCCTTCCTGCATGCGGGCGCCGCCGGACGCGCAGACGACGACGCAAGGGCACTTCATCTTGATGGCGCGCTCGATCGCACGGGTCACTTTCTCGCCGGCGACGGACCCCATCGACGCGCCCATGAACGAGAAGTCCATGATCGCGAGGGAAACGGGTAGGCCGTCCATGAGGCCGTGGCCACAGACGACGGAGTCGCGCAGGCCGGACTTCTTCTGGTGCTGGGCCAGACGCTCGGGGTAGGAGCCACCGGCGGTGAACTTAAGGGGGTCGCGGGAGGTCAGCTTGGAGTCCGTCTCCTTCCAGGTGCCGTCGTCGATCAGGAGGGCGATGCGACGCTTGGTCGAAAGGCGGTCATGGTAGCCGCTGCCGGGGAAGACGTTCCAGTTGGCCTCGAGGTCCTTGGTGTAGACCATTTCGCCCGACTGGGGGCACTTGGTCCAGAGACCTGCCGGGATATCCTTTTTCTTAGGAGTCGGGGTGTGCGTACGCTTGCGGAAGACGGCCATGGTGGAGAGCCGAGATGTTGAGAGTTTCTCCCGCGTGGTGAAAGGTTAAAGGCGCACAGAGAACCCCGAAAAACCCTGTTTAAGTCGGTTTTTCGCGGTCCCGACCTTGCGACCTAGCCTTCAGCGACGCGGGGTGCCGGCCACGCGCTCGAGCAGGAGCTCGTAGGCCTTCACGGCCTTCTCCGCCATACCCAGTTCGAAGTTCTCGTCCGGGGCATGCAAGTTGGAGTCCGGCGTGAAGAGCCCGATCATGACCGAGTCGAGGCCGGTCTCGCGACGGATGTCGCCGATGATGGGCACGCTGCCACCTTCACGCAGGTACAGGGGCGCTTTGCCGAAGGCTTGGGCGATGGCTTTATCGGCCTCACGGAAGGCGCGGGCGAGGACCGGGTTCTGCTCCTTCGGCGTGTTCGGGCGATCCGGGGGGCAGACGTAATACGCGGCATTTCCCTGCATTTCCTTGATCTCCACCCGGACGCCCTTCGGCGCACGCGCGTGGATGGCCTCGGCCACCTTGCGATGCACCACGACCGGGTCTTGGCCTGGAACGAGACGGCAGGTGATCTTCGCGAAGACCTTGGAAGGGATGACCGTCTTGGAGCCCTTTCCTTGATAACCGCCACCGATGCCGTTGAACTCGAGCGTCGGGGCAAAACGCACGGCCTCGAGCCCGTCGAGCCCAGGTGCTGGATGCAAGGCTTCCACATCCAAGAAACGGCGGTAAGCCTCCTCGGTCAGCGGGAGCTTTCGCAATTCCTCACGCTCCCAGCCGGTCGGCTGTTCCACGCCGTCGTAGAAGCCCTCCACCGTCACGGCATTATCGGCATCGTGCAACGAGGCGCAGAGTTCCGCCAAGGCTTGGATCGGGTTATAGACCGCCCCGCCGTGCAGGCCGGAGTGCAGGTCCGAACGCGGACCGGTCAGTCCCACCTCGAGGCCGACGATACCGCGCAGGCCGGTCGTGATGACGATTTGGTCGGTCGACGGGGAAGCGGTGTCGGACAGCACCACGCAATCCGCTTCCGCCAGCTCCTTCTTGTGATTATGCAGGAATTCCGGGAAGCTCGGGGAACCGATCTCCTCCTCGCCTTCGATGAGGAAAGTGATGCGGAGCGGGAGGTCCGGACGGCGCTTCAGCAACTGGGCGAGCGCCACGACGGCCACCAAGTGCGGGCCCTTGTTATCGGCGGTACCGCGGCCCCAGATGCGACCATCGCGCACCACCGGCTCGAAGGCGGGCGTGGTCCAAAGGTTCAACGGGTCGGCGGGCTGAACATCGTAGTGGCCATAGAGCACGATGTGGGGCCATTCAGCCGGACCACGGCGACGGGCCAAGACGATCGGATGGAGCGGCGTCGGGACGACCTCGATCTCCAGGCCGGCCTGCTTCAGCAAGCCGCAGATGTGCTCGCGGGCACCCGTCATCCCCACCTTGAAGGCGGGGTCGGTCGAGACGCTCGGGTGCTTGACGTATTCGATGAGTTCGCGGACGAGATCCATGCCTCCATTAGGGCGTTTTCGCCCCGAAGGGCAAGGCACACCCGGACTTAGCCGACGCTTTGGTGCTTTTTGACTTCCCCCAGGGCGGGCTTCGGAAAGATTAGACCCATGTCGCCCGCGGAACAGTTGACGGCCATGAAGGCCCGCACCGAGAAATTCATCGGTGGCGAAGATATCCTCAAGCGCCTTGAGGCCGGGAAGACCCTGCGCGTGAAGCTCGGCGTCGACCCCACCCGCCCGGACCTGACCTTCGGCCACATGGTGGTGCTCAACAAGCTCCGCCAATTCCAGGACCTCGGCCATCAGGCCGTCCTGATTATCGGCGATTACACCACGCGCATCGGCGACCCAACCGGCCGTTCCGATACGCGCCCGGTGCTCACGGAGGCCGAAATCGAATTCAACGCCAAGACCTACCTCGAACAGGCCTACCGCATCCTCGACCCGAAGAAGACCGAAATCCGCCGCAACAGCGAGTGGTTCGGGCAGATGACGTTCTTGGATGCCTTGCAGCTCAGCCGCCAGATGACCGTGGCCCAGATGCTGGTGCGCGATGACTTCGCCAAGCGCTACGACAGCAAGACCCCGATTTCGATCGTCGAGTTCCTCTACCCGCTCCTGCAGGGCCATGACTCCGTCATGCTCAAGGCCGACATCGAGATCGGCGGCAGCGACCAGCTCTTCAACATGATGGTCGGCCGCGACCTCCAGGAACAAGCGGGCCAAGCCCCGCAGGCCGTGCTCGGCATGCCCCTGCTCGTCGGCCTCGACGGCGAGAAGAAGATGTCCAAGAGCCTCGGCAACTACATCTCCTTCAACCACAACCCGAAGGACATCTTCGGCAAGGTGATGTCCGTGCCCGACGCCACGATGTGGGTCTACTACCGCCTCTTGCTCGAACTCACCGAAGACGAAATCCGCGGCCTGCAGGCGCAACACCCGATGGAGATGAAGAAACAACTCGCCACGCGCCTCACGGACAAGTTCCACGGCGAGGGAGCGGGGGCGAAGGAACGCGCCGAATTCGAGAACGTCTTTTCCAAGGGCGGCGTCCGTTCGGACATGCCCGAGTTCGCTTGGGCCGCCCTGTCCGGTGGCGCCAGCGAAGCCGGCATCGTCGACCTCTTGGCCGCCACCAACCTCTTCCCGTCGAAGAAGGAAATCCGCCGCCTCATCGAAGGCGGGGCCGTGAAGATCGGGGATGAGAAGGTCTCCGACCCTGCGCTCAAGGTCGCCCAGCCCAGCGGTGAGCTCGTCATCCAGGCCGGCAAGCGGACGTTCGTGAAGGTCAAGTAAAGCAGGCCCTGCGACCGCCCCGGCGGGCCTGTGGACAAGTCGGCGAATAATCCGCCGATTATCCCCTTCCCCTGCCCTGACCCCGCGACCTATTATCCGGGCCCACGCATGGCCGACCCGGAATCCATCAGTCGCGACTTCGTGCACCTCCACGTGCACACCGACTACAGCATGCTCGACGGTTGCTCGCGCATCGACCGTCTCATGGAGCGGGCGTGCGACATGAACATGCGCGCGGTGGCCATCACCGACCACGGCAATCTTTTCGGCCTATTCGATTTCTGGAACGAAGCCAAGCAGCGCTCCAAGGGCGACGTGAAGCTCAAGCCCTTGCTCGGGTGCGAGCTCTACCTCGTCTGGGACCACGCCCTCACCGACAAGCCGGATCGCCGCGAGCACAAGTACTACCACATGGGCGTGCTGGCGCGGAATTTCAAAGGCTACCAGAACCTCACCAAGCTCGTCTCCGACGCGCACGTCCGCGGGCTCCACTACAAGCCACGCACCGACATCACCCAACTCGCCAAGCATGCGGACGGGCTGATCGGCTTCAGCGGCTGCCTCCAAGGCGTCATCCCGCAGCACCTGCTGAAGGGCGACTATGAAGCCGCGCGCCAGGCGTGCGGCCGCTTCGTCGAGATCTTCGGCCGCGAGAACTTCATCATCGAGCTCATGGACCATGGCCTCGAGGAGCAGAAACGCATCATCGCCGACCTCCTCAAGCTCGCCACGGAATTCAACCTACGTGTCGTCGCGACCAACGACGTACACTACGTCGATGCCTCCGATAACGTCGCGCACGACGCGATGCTGTGCATCCAGACCGGCGCCCGCCTCGCGGATGAGCGCCGCATGAAGTATACGGCGCAGGAATTCTACCTGAAGACCGAAGCCGAAATGCGCCGCGTCTTCTCCGAAGTGCCCCAGGCCATCACCAACACCGTCGAGATCGCCGAGATGTGCGATGTGCAGTTGCCCGTCGGCAAGAACCATTACCCGGTCTACATCTTCTCGGAAGGCGTGAAGCCCAAGGTCGCGAAGAAGACGGACGCCATCCTGGACGGCTACGAGAAGCTCAAGAACGGCTTGCTCGTGGCCGCCGGCAAGAAGGGCGATTTCACCATCGCCGAAGACACCCGCCAAGGGATGCGGGCCAACGGCTCGTACCTCCTCGAGGTCGTCAAACTCGGCCTCAAGGAACGCTATGGCGTCGACTACGACGACGCGAAGGCGCAGGCCGACGAAACCATTCCCGGCCCGGGACAGACCAGTCCCGCCGAGCTCTGCCGCCGCGTCGACTACGAGTTGGGCGTCATCGCCGGCACGGGTTTCGTCGACTACTTCCTCATCGTCTGGGACTTCATCGATTGGGCGCGGCGCCAAGACATCCCCGTCGGCCCTGGCCGCGGCTCGGGCGCTGGCTCCATCGTCGCCTATTGCCTGAAGATCACCGACATCGACCCGATCCGCTTCGGGCTGCTCTTCGAGCGCTTCCTCAATCCCGAACGCGTCTCCGCGCCCGACTTCGACATCGACTTCTGCATGCGCCGCCGCGATGAGGTCGTCGACTACGTGCGCCGGAAGTACGGCGCCGACCGCGTCGCCAACATCATCACGTTCGGCACCTTCGGCGCCAAGATGGTGGTCCGCGACCTCGCCCGCATCCGCGACCTGCCGTTCATCGAAACCAATCGCCTGGCCAAGCTGGTCCCCGACGACATCAACATCTCGCTCGAAGACGCGCTCAAGAAGTCCAACGAACTGCGGGCCGAAGTCGGCAGCAACCCGACCGCCGCCAGCATCATCGAGACCGGCCGCGTCATCGAAGGCATGGTGCGCAACAGCGGTAAGCATGCGTGCGGCATGATCATCGCCGACCGGCCATTGACGGACATCATCCCCGTCACGATGCAGGATGGGGACCTGACGACCCAATACGCGAAGGACCCCGTCGAGAAGCTGGGCCTGCTGAAGATGGACTTCCTGGGGCTGAAGACGCTCACCGTCATCGACGACGCCCAGAAGCTCGTCCGCAAGCACCGCAAACTGCCGAAGTTCAACATCGAGAAGGTCGGGTTCGAGGACGCCAAGACGTTCGCCCTGCTCAACGACGCCAAGACGGTCGGCGTGTTCCAGCTCGAATCGGGCGGCATGCAGTCGCTCTGCCGGCAATTCAACATCTCGGCCATCGACGAGATCGTCGCGCTCATCGCGCTCTACCGCCCCGGCCCGATGCAGTTCATCCCGGACTACGTCAAGGGCAAGAAGGACCCCAACTACGTCAAGTACGCCCACCCGCTGCTGGAGAAGGTCGCCAAGGAAACCTACGGCATCCTGGTCTACCAGGAACAGGTGATGGAAGCCGCCCGCGTGGTCGCCGGCTACACCCTCGGCGGCGCCGACATGCTTCGCCGGGCGATGGGCAAGAAGATCCGCGAAGAGATGGAGAAGCAGCGCGACATCTTCGTCGCGGGCGCGAAGGCCACGAACAACATCGAGAAGAAGAAGGCGGAGGAAATCTTCGCGACCCTGGAGAAGTTCGCGGAATACGGCTTCAACAAGTCGCACTCCGCCGCCTACGCCATCCTTTCGTACCAGACTGCCTACCTGAAGGCCAACTACCCGGTCGAATTCATGTCGGCCGTGTTGACGTCCGAACAGGGCAACGCCGACAAGCTGGCGGAGTTCGTAGCGGAGGTCGAAGCCTTGGGCATGAAGATGCTCGGCCCGGACGTGAACCAATCGGACACCGACTTCACCCCGGTCATCAAGGACAACGCCATCCGCTTCGGTCTGGGCGCGATCAAGGGCGTCGGCGAAGGCGCCGCCCGGGCGATCGTGGCGGAGCGCGAAGCCAACGGTGCCTTCAAGGACTTCTCGGACTTCATCAGCCGCATGGGCGATCAAGCCCTCAACGCCCGCTCCATCGAAGCCTTGGCCCGCGCGGGCGGCTTCGACTTCACCGGCGAGGACCGCCGCCACTTGGTCGACTCTATCGAATCGGTCCGCCGGCATTTCTCCTCCGAACGGAAGGAACGCGCCAGCGGCCAAGGCAGCCTCTTCGACATGCTCGGTTCGGAGGATAGCGGCTCCATGAACACCGCCGACCTCATCCTGCGGAAGTCCGACAAGATGCCGAAGTTGGAGATGCTCAATAACGAGAAGCAACTCCTTGGGTTCTACCTCAGCGGCCACCCGTTGGCGGACTACTTCGGACTCGATGAGGCCATCGCCAATTTCAGCACCCCGCTCGACCGCATCACCCTCGACCAGAAGGAGCGTCACATCGTCCGCCTCTGCGGCATCGTCGGCGGCCTCGAGAAGAAAATCTCCAAGAAGGATAATCGCCCGTGGGCCCTGTTCCATGTCGCGACCCGCTCGGTCAGCATCCCCGTCACCATCTTCACCGACGCCTACGATGCCGTCTCGGTCCTGAAGGACGGCGACCTCCCCATGCTCATGGATGGCGCGCACGTCATCGTCGACGCCCGCCTATCCTACCGCGAAGAGCGCAGCGAGTGGTCCATCAGCGCCCACGCCGTCCAGCCGCTCCGGAACGCGCCGGCCATGATCAAGCGCATCCTCTTCGCGTTGCGTCCCGGGCCCGAGGCCGGTGACTTCATGGAGAAGCTCGTCGCCCACACCCGCCGCGTGGATGGCAGCACGCTCGTCCAGGTCGGCATCCTGCAGGCCGACGGCCGGGTCCTCATCGCCGAAGCCGCGCGCGGCATGACGACGCGCTTTGACCCGGTCATCTACGGGCAGCTCGCCAAGCACCCGGCCCTCGCCGGCGTCCAGATCGACCCCTTGCCGCCGGCCCAACCGCCCCAGCGCAAGTACGGCCCGCGAGCCTGATTCGGCTCACTTGCGCAAATCGGCCACTACGGCTTGGACGATTGTCTCCACGAACGTGGCTTGCGAAAACGGATGCGCTTGGGGAGACAACAAGAAGTCGCGGATTCTCGACTGATATCCGAGGTAGGCAGCATCATCGATGCTACGGAGATGGGCATCGAGTTCGCCTGGGTCGGCGAAAGCCCTGCCATCGATGAAGCAGCCAGCGGGGACCAGTTCGGCGATTTCCGAGGGGCCAACGTAGACTGGGACGCAGCCGGCCCGGAAGCAATCGAAGAGTTTCTCCGTCACATAGCCCGGCAGGTCGCGGCAGTTTTCATGCGCCAAGCAGAACCGCGCTTTCCGTAACAACGCGACCTTGTCGTCGATGGGCCCGCGCCAGGTGGCATACGGGGAAGCCGAAGGCCTGAGCCGACTCCAGAGCTTGCGCAGCTGGTTACGAACTCGGCCCCAGCGCCCCGGCAGAGCCGCGGGACGCTCCCAGCCTCGGCCATAGAGATGGAAATCTCCAGGCGCGAAACGCTCGTACCACTCCAAAATCCGTACCCGGGCCTGATACTGGTCGCGCGGGTCGACCACCGCTAAGGCCTTATTACTCGCGACAAGGACGCAGAATAAGGGGCGCTCGGCGGGGGCGTTCCACGGGCCCAATTCGAACCGATTAGGGTAGAGCTGTCGCACCGCCCGCGGGTCGTCCAGCAAAGCGCCATCCCACGTGAACCACTTCGCATAACGTGCCAACGCTACCCGATCGCGATTGAGCGGGCGGATGAGTGGATTCTCGTAGAGATAGACATAAGCGCGCGCCGCCGGGTCTTGGCGACGGCAATTGATGTGCAGTTCAAAAGCCACCGGCCGGCCGATGTTGCGGTCCGGCGTATTCAGCTCGATTCCCTCGCGCCCAAACCGATCGCGCAGGAGGGCATAAGGCAGGTAAAACTCGCCGTTATTCTCTCCGGCACCCGCGACGAACAGGGCGTTATCCGCGTAGTCACGGTAGCATAGAGAGCCTAGCAGCATGTCTGCATGCTCAGATCGGCTGGGCCACTTCCCGGAAGTGCTTCGCCACGTAGGCGACGTCTTCCGGCGTGATGTTGGCGTGATTCGGCAGGTAGAGACCGTAATCGTGGACCTTGTCGGCGACGGGGAGGTGCGTGACGCCATACTTCTTGATCCAGAAGGGTTGCCGGCCCATCGAGCCGCAGACCAGCGGGCGGCACTCGATGCCTTGGGCCAAGAGGTGCTTGGAGAGTTCAAGGCGGTTGGCCGCAAACGTCCCGAAAGAGAAACTGGAGACGAAGCTATCGGGGCTGTGCTGCGCGAAGAACTCCGGGAGGGCCTGACGGTAGAGCTCGAAGTTGCGGGCCCGGACCTTGGCGATTTCCGGCAGGCGCTTCAACTGCAGGCGGCCAAGGTAGGCGTTCAGGTCGGTCGAGCGCAGGTTGTAGCCGGCGTAGTAGAAGCTGTAGAACTCGCGGAAGTCGTCGATCTGGTACGCCTGCTTCCAGGCTTGGCGGTCGGCTTCAGGCACATCGCGCGACCACCCGTGCGAGCGGATGGAGAGCATCACGCTGTAGAGCTTGTCGTCACTGAGGGTGATGGCGCCGCCTTCGATGCTGGAGATATGGTGGCCGTAGTAGAATGAGAACGAACCGGCCAAGGACAGGGCGCCCGTCTTCTTGCCCTTGTACTCGGAGCCCAACGCCTCGCAGGCGTCTTCGATGACGAGACAGCCGTATTGATCGCACAGGCGATGGATGGCGTCCATCTGGTTCGGGTGACCGAGGATATGGACGAGGATGAGGAGCGCCGGGCGCTCCTTCTTGAGCAGGGCTTCGAGATGGTTGAGGTCCACGCCCAGGTCGTTCGCATCGGAGTCGCAGAGGAAGCACTCGAAGTCCATCTGCACGAACGGCGAGAGCGTCGTGATCCAGGAAACGGCTGGCACGATGACCTTCTTGTTCCGGAGATAGCCAGCCTCGAGGAGGCTGTAGGCCATGAGCAGGTTCGCGGACGAACCGCTGTTCACCATGATGCTGTACTTCGTGCCCGTGTAGGCGGCGAACTCGGCTTCAAACTCACGGGTCAGCGGTCCCTTGGTCAACTGCTTGCCTTCCTGGAGCCAGCCGGCGAGGGAGCGGATCTCCTCTTCGGAGATGGTGTTGTCGGCCAGCTTGATGGTTCGCTTAGTCATGGAGATTCGGTTTTTTGCGGCAGAAGAAACTATAGCAGCCGTAGGCGACGCGGCCATAGACCTGCGAAGCAAACAGCCAAAGCCGAGCGAGGAGGTCGAGGCGGAAAAGCCGGACGAGACGGCTGATGGTGTAGAAAAGGCGAGCCTCCTGGTAGGCGCGGTATAGCTTCCGCCGGCGTTGCACGTCGGCATGGGCGTCGACCGTGATCGAGCCGGCGTGGGCCGAAAAGACCGCCAAAGGCTCTGCGACAAACCCGAACTTGGGGTAGTCGAGGCTCGTCATCGCCGTCATGAGCCAATCGGGACCAACGCCGTGATATTCGGACCGCGCAAAGGGTACCCGGCCGACGTAAAGATGATGGATGATGTCCTTCCGGCGAATCAGCGTGGCGCCAGGCGAGACGAGGCTTTTGATTTGCAGGGACATGAAACGGCGGCGCGCATAGACGCCCGTCGCCCCCATGCCAGTGAAGATATGGGAGAGTGCCCGACCCGTGGCGTCATCGCGCACCTCGGCGACCGAGAAGCATAAGCCGACCTCGGGCCCCATGAGCGCCATGCACTTCTCAATGAAGGTCGGCAGAATGAGGTCATCGTCGAAATTGATGTGGACGAACTCCCCGCGGGCGGAGATGACCCCATCCAGCCAGGCGAAGTGGACGCCGGAATCCTGCTCGCGGCGGACGTAACGGATCCGGTCGCCATAGGAACGGGCGACCGCCGGCGTGTCGTCGGTGCTGCCGTGATCGCAGACGACGACTTCACAGGGAAAGGTCTGCGCCAAGGCCGAATCGATGCACCGCCGCAGCATGCCGGAGCGGTTGAAGGTCGGGATGACGATGGAGACCTGCGGAGGGGTCATGAGCCGAGAAGTTGACGGAGACGGGCGGTGTCGGCAACCAAGGACGTGGGGGCGCCTTCGGAGGCATTGACGATCTGCAGCGGGCGGGGCGCCAACGACTGGACGAAATCGCTGATTTTGGTGCCCCGTCCGGAACCGATATTCACGAGGCCGGTGGCCTGCTTGCCCATCAACGCCCGGACGTGGGCGACGAGGTCGTCGGCCAAGGAGAGGTCCCGGACGTCCTCCGCGCCGAAGAGCCGGAAAGGCTGGGCCAAATCCTCGCTGGCGAACCGTCGCTGTAAGGACGGGTAAAGGAAAGACCCCGTCTGCGTCGGGTGATAGAAACTGAAGATGCGACCGATGCAATAGGGCACCCCGGCGGCGGTGGCCGAAGCCTCGACGACCTGCTCACCGAGCCGCTTCGAGAGACCGTATGGATTGATCGGTGCCACCGGGGCCGACTCCGAAATCGGGGCCGACTGCGGTTGATACACGTGACTGCTGCTGGCGTAGAACAACCAGGGCTTCTTTTCCAAAGCCCCCAATTCGGCGACCAAATTGGCCGTCCCACCGACGTTGACCTGAAAAGCGCGGGCGGGATTCGCTTGGACCGACTGCGTCGGCACCAGCGCGGCGAAATGGACAGTGGCATCGAAGCCGCCCGCTTGGAGCCAAGCACGCAGCTCTTCCGACCGACAGACATCACCCGCGAAACAGTCGAAGCGAACGCCGGCAGCGCTGAGCTGCGCCTGCAGGATCCTTCCGAGAGTCCCCCGCGCGCCTGTGATCCCTACATGCATGAATTAAAATCTACGGGAGGCGCACAAACAGGTTCAACCCCCAATTAAACCTAAGGAGAACAACCCACTTTGGACGTCCTATATCGACTTTCGCACCACCGCGCGGCGTGAAAACGCCATGCTGCGTCAATTTACCATCAGCGTAGTCCTGCCGACCTACAACTGCCGCTCGCTGCTGATGCCACACCTGCGCTCGATGGAGGCATGGCTGGATCTTGCGGACGAAGTCATCGTCGTCGATAGTCGTTCGACCGACGGCACCTTGGAACTGATTCGGGCCGAACTGCGGCACCCACGCCTCCGTATCATCGAGCGCGACCGCGGTCTTTACCAGTCTTGGAACGAGGGCATCGCCGCCACGACGGGTGACTGGGTCTACGTCAGTACAGCCGGGGACCTTATCACCCGTGAACAACTCCTACACCTACGTGCGGTGGGGGAAGCGCTATCGGCCGACGTGGTCGTCAGCCCGCCCAGCTTCGTGGACGAAGAAGGTCATCCGCACCGCAACCTCGGCTGGCCACCCGCGAAATTACTGACCGCCTTCGGCCAAGGCCGCCCCTTCGTGATGCAACCTGAGGCCACGCAAATGCTGGCGTTCGAGTTCTGTCCTCAAGCCATCCTCGGGAGCTCAGCCTCCAACCTCTACCGCGGCGCCCACCTCCGTGCCCGCCCCTTCCCCACCGAATATGGGGTCATCGGCGATACCGCGTGGATCATGCGTTACGGCCACGAGACCCGCCTCGCGCTGACGCCCCGGCGCGGCTCCACCTTTTGCATCCACGCCAAAGAATCCAAACTGACGCCGGAACAGTGCGTGGAACTGCACCACCGCCTGCTCAAACAAGAGGTCGACCGGCTCCACGCCAATCAGCAGAACGGGGCCATGCTGGGCACGTTCCTCGCCGAACAAGCCCTCCCGAACCGCACCAAGGAACTCTGGGCGGAAAAGCGCCGCTTATGGCATGCGGAGGGTAATCGCTTCACCAACCGGACTCGTTGGCTGGCGACCACTTCCCGTTATCTCTGGCACCGCCTTAAGTCTAAAATCATGGCCCGTCGGCACGCCCGAGCGCTCCGCGCACGGCCAGGCGTCTTCACCCACCTGGAAAGTTGAAGCTGGTTTCAGCCTTCCCCTGCCCCGAGCGTTTCCGCTAGGGTGCGGTCATGAGCGCAAAGCCCCTCGGTTTCGGTATCTGGGGAACCGGCATGATCGCCGAGTTCCACGCGAAGGCGCTCGCCGAAATCCCCGGCGTCAAAGTCGTCGCCGCCTATAACCGCAGTCCCGCCAAGGCGGAAACGTTCGCCCGCCAATATGGGGCGGCCGCGTGCCCGACTCCCGAGGCCTTGCTCGCGCACCCCGACGTGGACGTGGTCTGCCTCTGCACGCCCAGCGGCGATCACCTCGCTCCCGCCTTGGCCTGCGCCCGCGCCGGCAAACATGTGGTCGTCGAGAAACCGCTCGAGGTCACCTTGGCGCGTTGCGATGCACTGACCGCCGCCTGCGCCCAAGCGGGCGTCGTGCTCGCCGGCATCCTCCCCCGCCGCTTTGGCGCGGGCTCCCAGGCCTTGAAGGCCGCCCTCGTCGCAGGTCGCTTCGGCCAAATCACCTTGGCGGGGGCGCTCATCCCTTGGTGGCGCACGCAGGCCTACTACGACTCGGCGGCTTGGCGCGGCACGTTCGCGCTCGATGGCGGCGGCGCGCTCATGAACCAAGGCATCCATACCATCGACCTGTTGCTTTGGTTCCTCGGTCCGGTGAAGCGCGTCTCGGCGACCGCGGGTCTCGTCGCCCATGAGGGCATCGAAGTCGAAGACATCGCCACGGGGTGGATCGAATTCGCCAACGGCGCCCGCGCGACCCTCGCCGGCTCGACGGCCTGCTGGTCGGGCACCGGCTTCCCCGCCGAAATCCGCATCCACGGCACGACCGGCGCGGCCGTGCTCCGCGACGACAAGCTGACGGCTTTTGAATTTGCGACGCCCCACGCGGCCGATGCCCAACTCCTCGCCCCCGCCACGGAAGGCGCCGGCGCGGGCGCCAATGACCCCAAGGCCATCGGTCATGCCTGGCACCGCCTGAATTTGGAAGACGCCATCGCCGCCATCCGGGCGAAGGGCCGCCCGTCGGTGGACGGAGCCGAAGGCCGCAAGGCGGTCGAGCTCATCCTCGCGCTCTACGCATCCGCGCAGAACGGCGGCCTACCCGTCGACCTCCCGCTCAAGGGAGATCCGGCGCTTCGCCCGCTCGGCAAGAAAAAGTCGGTCTAGTCGCCCGCCGCACGGTAAACTTCGCCCAACTTGGTGAGTTCACCGTCCTTCAATAAGGCCGCCTTCCCGGTACCGGTATTGAAGTAAGCATAGCGCTCAACGAAGCGTTGCCGCTCCAAGGCCCGCAACGCGCCCTTCAGGAATTGCACATGGCCGGCTTCATCCGCGCCGGTGTACATCGCATTAAACTCCGTGACCCAAACCGGACGCTTGTAGTTCGCATTCAGTTCCTTGAGCCAATCCTCGAAGGCGCCGGGATCGGCGCTGCGATACCAATGGGCCGTGACGAAATCGATCTTCAGCTTCTTGCGCTGGGCCTGCTCCATGAACTCACGCATCCACGCGCCCCCGCCGCCATCCGAGGAGACGCATGGTGAGCCCAGCCGGAGTTTCTTCTCTTCGGCAAAGCGCACCAATATAGGCCAAGCCTCGATGGCCTGCGCCACCGTGAGGTTGCCCTGCGAAGCGCGCTCGGGCTCGTTGAAACCCAAGAGGCACTTCGCGGCTGGATCGTTGACTTGGCTCAGTTCCGACGAACCGACAGGCTGACGATTGCCCTTCACCATCGGCACGAATTCATAGCCCTCGGTGCTTTTGCCGGAGCCGCCCCAACCATACCACCACGTGCAGCCAAACTGCTTGGCCGATTCAGGCCGGTTGCCGGCCCACCCTTTTTTGGGCGACCGACGCGCCGGCTTATCCTGCGCCCAACCCGATAGCGGCGCCAAGGCAGCGGTCGCCAACAAGAGGCGCAGGGTGTCTCGGCGGCTGAGGGACATGGGAAAAAGGTAGCAGGAGGTAAAATGATGCAAAGCGTCAAATCACCCTTTGCAGGGTGCGGCCCGCGGCCTTTAATCGACGCCATGCCCCTGCTCGGCCGAATCCTCTGCCTGCTCGCTTGCTGCCACTTGATGGCGAGCGACGCCCTGTTCGAGCATGGCCGCTGGAATGTTCGCGTGATCATGCCGGCCAACCCGCAGCCCGATGAATGGTACGCCGCACACTCGCTGGCGGATTGGTGTGAACGCGTGACGGGCAAAAAGCCGGAGATAATCGAAGAGTCTGCGCGGACGGGCGGCGCGACCCCCGGCCTCTACGTGGGCAAAACCCAAGCCGCCCAAACTGCCGGCGTCCGACCACCGGCCGACGAAGGGGATACGGCCCTGTGTCGGTCGCGTAATGGTTCGGTTTTTTTGCTCGGCAACAGCCCGGTGGCGACCCGCATCGCCGTCGGACGTTTCTGCGAACGGACGCTCGGGGTTTTCTTCGCCTTCCCCGGCCCCCGTGGCGCGGATTGGGCCAGGCTCAGCCGCATCGCGGTACCCGCCGACGATGATTTCCGGCCGGCCTTCGCTTGGCGCGAAATCGGCGGACTGCGCAATGAACTCAGCCATGAATGGGCCTTCAGCGTCGGGTATGGTCGGGCCCCCAGCTTCTCGCATGGCTTATACGCGGCGTTCGGGAAGAAGGAGTTCGCCCAAGACCCGACGCTCTTCGCCTCCGTGGACGGCGTGCGGCAGACTCCCAAGGGCAACGGCTATGACGCCAACCCCAACCTGACCCACCCGCGCGCCCCGGAAATCGGCGCCCGACATGCCCGTGCCTGGTTTCATCAGCGACCTGATGACTTTTGCGTGCCGCTCGGCGTGAATGATTCCCTGACGTTCGATGACTCCGCGCCGTCCGAAGGTTGGTATCGGGAACGCCCGGTGCGCACCGATTACGTGGTTCGCTATTTGAACGAAGTGGCGAAGTCGTTCTGGGAACCGACGGGCGATCTGCGCGGCGACCGCCACGCCATCGGCACCCTGGCTTACCTGCAGACGTTGCGGGCCCCGACGATCAAGGTCGCCCCGGCCATCTTTCCCTGGGTCTGCGCGGACCGCATCGGCTACGCGGAACCAACGTTCGCGGCGCAGGAAGCCGCCAACCTTAAGGCTTGGGTGCAGTCCGGTGCGCGCCGCGTCGGGGCCTACGATTATTGGTATGGCGTCGACTACACCTGCCCGCGGGCCCACTTCACCGCACAGGCCAAGTCGATCCGCATCGCCCACGAAACCGGGGTGAAGGGGTGGTATGCGGAGCTTGCCCCGCTATGGGGCTTCGACGCCCCGAAGGCCTGGCTCGGCGCCAAGTTGCTGGAACAACCAAACCAAGATCCCGAAACGCTGCTGACGCGCTGGTTTGACGCCGCCTATGGCCCGGCAGCCCAACCGATGCGCGAGGCTTATCGCATCATCGAAGCCGCCTGGACACGCGACGCGCAATCAGGTGGCGCCAATCAATGGATCCGGCACTTCCGCACCGAGGGTTCCGCGGAAGTTCTCGCCGACGGTGAAATGGCCCAGATCAGCGCCTGCCTCGCCCAAGCTCAGGCTGCCCTCGCCGCCCAAGATAAGCCGGGGTTTCGACAGCAGAACCAACAATGGCGTCTGCAGCAATTTGTGGACGCCTGGGGATTGTCTAAGAAGTTCCGGCAAGTGCACGCCGCCCGTTCGGCTTCGGCCCAAACGAGCGCCCAGGCCCTCACGTGCCTACAGCGTCTCATCAAGGCCGAAGCCGATTTCCAGGTACACCAACAGCGCTTCAACCTCGCCTGGGGCGCCTACGGCTTACCGGTTCACTGGCTGGAATTCATCCCCACCGACCCCCGTCCTGAGTTCTGCGCGACCGCCTTCGAGCGCCCCGA
>DBCN01000090.1 GCA_002293065.1 Opitutia bacterium UBA957 | reverse complement strand
GGCCACGAGCGTCAAGCCGGTCGCCAAGGAAATCCAGATACCCGACGGACCGAGGCCATACCAACCCACGGGGAAGCCGAAGAGCGTGAAGCCTCGCGGGAAAGCCAAGGCCAAGGAGAACGGCAGGCAGAAGAGCCAATAGACCAAGAAGACGCTCCACGAAGCCCACGCCGCGCAGTTGACGGAGCGCAGCAGGTAAGCCGCGACGACCTGTAATCCATCGAAAGGGGCCCAGAGCGCCGCAAAGATCAGGAGCGTCGAGGCGACCGTGGCGATCTCGGTCCCGGCCACGCCATAGGTCTGCATCAACCAAGGCCGGGTGAGCACCATCACGAGCCCGTAAAGGGACATGATGAGGCCGCCCAAGATCAAGGCGCCGTGGCCGATGGCCTGGACGCGCCGCGGGTCCTTCGCCCCGTAGGCTTCACCCACCCGAATGCCGGCCGCGATGCCTAAACCCAAGGGCAACATGAAAGCCGCCGAGGCGGTGCTGATGGCGACTTGGTGCGCGGCCTGCGCCGTCGAAGAAAGCCAACCCGCCATGATCGGGACGACCGCGAAGATGCCGACCTCACTCAAGCTATGCAGGCCAGCCGGCCAACCGGTCTGGAGCAGGCGACGGAACACCGCGAGTTGCAGCCCGTCCATCCAACGGACCGCCCCCCGCCCCGGGGTGAACCATAGACCGATGAACATGACGCAACGCGCGACCAAGGTGGCCCACCCGGCCCCGGCCAGACCCATGGCCGGGAAGCCCCAGTGGCCGAACATCCAAAGCCAGTTCAGGAGGATGTTCGCGAGGATACCCACGGACAGCCAGACCAAGGAAATCCAGGGCTGATGCTGCGAATCGCGGTGCCCACGCAAGGCATGGAACAACAAGCCCGGAATCATCGACCAGGACATCAGGATGAAAAAATCATGGGCTTCCGCGGTGACCTCAGGGGTCGAACCGAGGAGCGGCAGATAGCCGACGAGGGCATGGCTCAAGACCGCCGTGACCACGCCGAGCGCCAGCGCCAGCGCCATGCCGTGCCGCAAGATGGCGGGCGCGGACTCTTCCACGCCGGCGCCATTATCCTGCGACTGATAGACCGCGACCGCTCCAACCACCCCGATGCCGAAAACGTACGGAATGTAGCTGAGGTTGGAAGCCAACGCCGAGGCCGCGAGGGCCGTTTCGCCCAAGTGCCCAGCCATGGCGACGTCGACGTAGAACATCAACCCATAGCCCAACATCCCAAGCATGATGGGGACGGCCAGCTTGAGCGTGGGTCCGATCTCCGAACGAATGGTGGGCGCGGGTTCCAAGTCCCCACAGGAGGCAAGCAACCAGGCGGGTTGGCGAGAAAAACCCGCCGCTACCCAGGGTTTAGATTTCGTCGAAACGCAGCCAACGAAAAGACACCAACTTCACGCGGCGACCCAACACGGTGTTCGCCAAGCCGACGGTAGGCTTGGCTGGATCGGGCTTGTTGCCCAGAGGGGCCTCGTAAGCCGGAATCCGGCCATCGACGTATTCCGGGACGCGTTGATAGACCGCCTCGCACCACGCTCGGGCCGTACCCTCGCCATGCGGAGATTCGCCCAAGCAACGAACGATGAAGGTGTCATCGCGGACGGAGATGATCGGCGCCAAGCCGCGAAGCAGGTCCGCCTGCCGCGGCCAGCCGGGCAAGCCATGCGTCGAATTGCCGACGGCGGCGCGCGGGTTGATGTAGTCGCTCGGATAGCCGGCCGGGGACAAGCGCGGATCGGTCGGGAGCGTCGTCGGCTTGCCGAGGGCGGCCGCGGGCGCGGCGGGATGGAGCGCGGGCGACTGCTCCAAGGCCTTCAAGGCCGCCTGCAAGGCGCCGTTGAGCGCCAAATCCTTGTCGGTGCCATCGAACAGACGCAAACGACGGTTGATGAATTCGGAAAGCGACAGGAAGGGGCCGCGCGCTCGGACTTGCTTCACGATTTCGACGGCCAGCCGATCGAGCTGCGCATCCGTCAAGGCGGCGAAACCCGTCAGGGCCGCCGCCGGAGTACCGCTACCGGTGGAAGCTTCCGGGGACGGCACCATGCGCGGAAGCGGGTGACGCGACTTCTCGAGGGCGATATCGCCCGAGGCGTTCCTGGCGACGGGCACCTGCTGATCGCGCAGGTGACCGAGGACCGCGCGCCACGCCGGAACGGAGCAACTGTTCACGTTGAACTGACCCGGGACGGTCAGGTAGGCTCCGAAGCGGAGATAACCATCAGGGAATTTCGTCGCGTCCAAACTATCCGGGGAGAACTGGGCGGCGTCACCGCCCAGCCGATAGCAAGCGTTCGGCAACGGCTTCCCCGCCAGGTGCTTTTGATAGGCCAGCTTGAGTTCAGCGACGACCTGCCGACCGGCCGCGGTGCCGTTCAGGCGGCCCCACGAGGCCGGAGCGGGCGCGAGCGAAGAGACAAACCAATCATCGAAGAGCACATGGTTCAGGCAGAAGCTATCGTCATGCTGCAGGAAGGTCGCCGAGAGTTCCGTGCGGAGGTGGTAATTGCCGGCGTTGTCGAACCAACGACCGACGACGTCCTCGGCCGGCAGGATCGGGGAAGCGTCCGAATTGCCGATCAAACCATACTGGAACGGCGGCGCTGGATTGAAGCCTCGCGCATCCCAACCCTGCAGGTCCGCGAGCGACTGGGGCGGGGCAACCGGCAATTCCGCGACGACCGCCCGGCTCAAGCCGCTGGAGGCGTCCAGACCGGAAACGATGAAGCCACGCTGCGCGGCGTCGACCTGCGGGGCGTAGCTATCCATCCAGCCGCTGAGCGGACGATAGTAGAGGTCGAAGGGCGCGTTCACGGGGTGGAGCGCACCTTGATATTGGATGCCGTCCCCGAGCGCGGTCACCTGATTGGTCACCGGCCGAAGATCCGTCAGCACCTCGCGCGACTTATCGCCGAGCTCGGTGTAGCCCGAGAACGGACTGGACTGGATCGTCCCGCGCGAAACCACGCCCCGATCGAGCTTCACCGTGCCGTCGTTGGCCAAGCGCAGGCCGAAGGAGAATGTCCCGAAAGGACGGGGACTTGAACGCAGATCGGCCAGGATCGCCTGCGGACCGGGCGGATCGTCGGGCCCATAGAGCGTCGTAAAGATGAAAGCCGCCGCGATGGGGTCGCTATTGCGGAAGCTGAGGCGAATCGGCGTCCCGCGCGTCCAACCCGGGATATTGATATCCGCGGCGATCGCATCGCGGCCGGTGTTCAACTTCAACATTCGCGAAGAAATGCGGGTATCGCCCGGCAGATTCTCCAAGTTCAGGAAAAGCCCGACCGGCCGACCGGCGGCGTAGCCTGGCGTCAAAGGCAAGTTGACCGAACCAGGTGTGCCGAGCGAGAGCATGGCGCTTTCGGTCGCCGCGGAAAAGACCCGGGTCTCTCCGGGCATGAGGTCGATCTGACCCGAGGGATCCCGCAAGGACAGGCCGAGCGATCCCCATTTGCCGTCGAACCATGAGCCCATCGGGATCGGTCCACCCGCAGGGGAAACCGGCGCCAACTCGAAAGCCACGGGCAGGCTGCTCCCCTTCATCGTCAGCGAAAAGTTCTTCACCTTCATCCGCACATTGTAGGGATTCCATACGGTGACGACGGGCTGCGCCAAGATGGCTCGACGCTGCGTGCCGTCGAGAGCACCGCTATCGGTCGCCGCTTGCGCAAAGACGAACTGCACCCGGGCGACGACCGGCTGCCGATAAACCGTTTCGTGATAACTGTAGAGCGGGTTGCTGCCCGCTTGCGACGGAGCCATCTCGACCAAACCACCCGCGCTCCGGCTCACGACGGCTTTACGATACTGCAAGGTGTAGTCGACCAAGGTGTTCCAACTACGAATCGGCGGGATGTAGGATAGCGACCCGAAGGTCCCGGCGTTGTAACTCGTCGAACCGCCGCTGGAGCCGTAATCCGACCACCAATACATCAAGGTGTGCCGCCCCCGGTTGCCGGCCGTAGTGGCCTCGACCTCGGCGGACTTGGGGCGGGCGTAATAAAGGTCCGCGGTGGTGGCCGCCGCGGCGGTCAAACGTGGCCGGACCCGAAACAGCGGCAATTTCACCTCGCGGCGCGGATCCGCCTCGTCCATCCAATCCCAGGTTTCAGCCAGCAAGGAGAGGTCCTTCCGGACGCCCCCGTTGGCGGTGTTCGTCAGCAACCCAACGGAGTAGGTCGTATAGTCATGGAAGCCCGCCTTGCCGCCGGTCGCCACAGGCACGAGCGCGGCGGTGCCACGCGTCGGCAAGGAAGTGCCGGGCGGAGTGCCGATCAGGCCCAGGGCGGCCAAGTCGGTATTCCCATAGGTCCGCACCCGTTGCATGGCCTCATCGATGGTCGGAGCGGGCGGCGCCGGATTGTCGGCTGGATGCAGCAAAGCCTTTTGGTTTTCGCCCGAGATCCACCAAGCGAAAGCTCCCGTCCCATCGGGAAAGGGGTTCGGGGTCAGATAGATTCGGCCGGTCGCGACCGAAGTGGTGGCTGGACCCACCAAAGGCGAGATGTAGTTGAAGTGGCGGATCGTCGGAGGGATGGCCGCAAAACGCCACGCCCCGAGTCCCGATGATTCGTAGGCAGGGGTGACCTTCGGCGGAGCGGTTGGCTTCGGGCTGACCGGTGGCGGCGTCGGCTTGTTCGGCGGAGGTACGGGCGGCGGCGGCGGGCCGGGCGGCGGCCTAGGCCCGACGGGCACGGTGGGCGGCTTGGGCGGCGCAACGACGGGAGGCGGCGCAGGCACCGCCGCGGCGGCCACGAAGTATCCCATCGAAGACGAAGTTAACCACCCTACGAAGCGGCCGCCATAAAGCGTCCCATATGGATTGCTGGTCGCCTTGAGATTATAGTCGGGTTTGTAGGGCCGGCCAGCGTAGCGCCCGCCCGTATCGTGATCTCGCCCCTGCCAACTATGCCAAACGCCGAGCACGGGATAGGTGTACTGGCCCGTGGTTGTTGCCGGGTCCTCAAAAAGCGACGAAGGCGCTGTGACCCGGGTGTCGGGGCCGACAAACTGCTGCAAGGCAGCCCCCGCAAGCCGCATCGAGGCCATGGCATTCAGGCGGGCACGCAGCACCGCATGCCGATTATGGGCGAGTTGCGACTCCACGCGGATGAAGCTGGCGAGGACGATAATCGTCAGGACCAGAAATGCGGTCACCATCATGGACAGCACCAACGAGAAGCCGCGGCGACGGGAGGGGGACTGGTGGTCGGGGCGGGCCACACGAGCCAATGAATGCTTTTTACTAGAAAAGGCAACCCCCTCGCCAGCTGGCCCGATCGGCCCGGTTGGCTATTTCACCAAGCCCACGACATCTTCCGGCTCGGCCCAAGCGTAGACGGTGGCCTTGGAGCCGACCCGCTGGCGTGGGTTGAGTTCCGCGACCTGCAAGACCAGTCCGGCCGGGGTCGTGAATCGGTGGATCGCGAGATCGCCCTGGAACAAGGAATCCGTGACCTTGCCGGCAAAGGCGTTCTCATCCGGCGCCATCGCATCGAGGTGCAGGCATTCGGGTCGGATACAGACGACGAGCGCAGCCCCGACCGCGGGCGGCTGCGCCGGCTGGGAGAGCGCGCCGCGCACTTCACCCACCACGGTGCTCGCGATGAATTCACCGGCGGCCGCATGCACGACCGTGCCCGAAAAAAGATTGGCGGAGCCGAGGAAAGTCGCCGTCCAGCTGTCGACGGGCCGACGGTAGACATCGATGGGCGCCCCGGACTGGATGATCCTGCCCTGCCGCATGACACCGAGCTGATCCGCCATGGCCAACGCGTCCTTCTGGTCGTGGAGCACGCAGACGACCGTCAACCCCTGCGTGCGCACGAGCGCCCGCAAGCGATCGCGGAGCTCGATCCGCGCGGCCGCATCGAGGTTGCTCAAGGGCTCGTCCAGCAGGAGCAACTTCGGTTTCACCGCCAAGGCCCGCGCCAGGGCAACCCGTTGCTGTTGGCCGCCGGAAAGCTCCTGCGGCCGGCGCGAAGCCCAGGCCTCGGCCCCAACGGCCGTCAACGCCTCGAGGGCACGCGTGCGAATCTCTTCCGCGGATAATCCCAGCGCCTCCAAGCCGAAGGCGGCGTTCTCGAGCGCGGTGAGGTGCGGAAACAGCGCGTAGTTCTGGAAGACCATCGCGGTCGCGCGATCCCTGACGTCGAGCGCCTTCAGGTCCTTGCCGCCGAGCAGCACGCGGCCGCCATCCGACTCGGATTGCCCCGCCAAAATCTTCAGCAAGGTGGTCTTCCCGCTCCCCGAGGGTCCCACGAGGCAATAAAGGGTCCCGGCATCGACGGAGAGGTCGACGCCACCCAAGACCTCGGCGGAACCGAGACGCCGACGTAGGCCAGTGACACGGACGGAAAGCACGCCCCCATTAGTCGGAAGTCTTGCCTCGGTGCAAGCGTCCGCGGCCATCCGGCTGGGCAAAGTCGGCTTTCACCCCGTGCGCCAAGCATTGCGCCATGAAATGTGGATAAAAACCTTCCTCGGGACGCTTGCCTCCGCCTCCTTTTGTGCCAAGTTATGGTTTCCCATGGCTCACGACGACGAAGACGAGGACGAGAAGACCCCGGCCGCTCCCAAGGATGCCTCGCCCAGCGCGATGCTCATCCAGAAGAAGTTCCTGGAACAGCGTAAGCTCTTCCTCTGGGGCGCCGTCGACGACGCCTCCGCCAAGGATATCGTGGAGAAGCTCCTGTATCTGGAGACCTCGGACCCCGGCAAGGACATCACCTTCTACATCAACACCCCCGGCGGGTCGATCACCGCGGGTATGGCCGTCTATGACACCATCCGCCTCATCAGTTCGCCCGTCACGGTCGTCGTGACCGGCATGGCCGCCTCGATGGGCTCCATCCTGCTCCAAGCCCCCAAGGGCAAGGGCAAGCGCCTCGTCTTCCCGCACGCCCGCGTGATGATCCACCAGCCGCTCATCATGGGTCGCATCCAAGCCCCGGCCGTGGATATCCACATCCAGGCCCTGGAGATGGAACGCCTCCGCACCGAACTGAACGAAATCCTCGCGAAGGCCTCGAAGCAGAAGCTCGAGAAAGTCGTGAAGGATACCGACCGCGACTTCTACATGACCGCCGAGGAGGCCATCGAGTATGGCCTCGCCGACGAGATCGTGAAGAAGCTCTAAGCCACCCCAGCCGTGGGCATCGGTGACCGAGCCTACATGCGCGACAGCACGCCGGAACGCCGGCAGCTGACCGCGACGGCTTGGACCCTGGGGGTCTTGCTGTCCTTCGGCATCCTCGGGCTGGTCGACTGGAGCACCGGCTTCAAGGGCTACAGGTTCCTCGAGCCGCTCGAGCTGAACAACGCGGCGCCCCAAGCTTGGCAGTGGCTGACGTACGCGCTGGTCCATGGCGGGCCTTGGCATTTCTTGATGAACGCCTTCGGCCTCTGGTGGCTCGGCAACCTCGTCGAAGAAAGCTACGGCCGCCGGGCATACCTGCAGACGCTCATCGGGGGCGTCCTCCTCGGCGCCATCGCCTGGTGGCTGACCGGCATTGGCGGACCGCGCGACAACCTCCACCTGGTCGGCATCTCCGGCGGCGTCTACGCGTTGCTGGTCGTCGCCCTGCTCGACCGGCTGGAGAACACCATCTCGTTGCTGATCCTCATCTTCCCGGTGAACCTCAAAGCCCGCTGGGTCCTCATCTTCGGGACCAGCCTCGCCGTGCTCGGCTGGATTTTCCTGGAGCTCCCCGGCCGGCACGCGTGGACCTTCTGGAATCCCGCTTGGCCCATGAATCCCGCGGAGGCCATCGCCCATTCCGCCCACCTCGGTGGTTTGCTTTCGGGCTGGCTCATGTGGCGCTGGCTGGGTCGGACAATTCCCGACGCCGGTGGCGCTTATATCATACAAAGACAGCCCATGTCCGAATCGAAGGAAGCCCGCAGCCCCGAAGCCCCCGCAAAAACCCCCGCGGAAGGGCTTTCTCCCGCCCAAGCGCGGGCGGAACTCGATCGCCTGCTCGACAAGATTTCGGCCAAGGGTTTCGGCTCGCTCACGGAGAGCGAGAAACGCAAACTCGAAGAACTCAGCGCCCGCCTCCGCTGACTACCCCCATTATGCGACTCCTCACCCCGTCCTTGCTGGTCCTGCTGTCTGCTGCCGCCTTCGGACAGGCGAGCCAGAACTACACGACCACGGAGCTCATGCAGAACGAGACCCGGGCGACCATCGCGTTGCTCGAGAAGCTCCACATCAGCAAGAAAGAGATGGCATCGGTCGACACGAACGAAGTCCTCAAGACCTACTTCGAAAGCCTCGACCCGGGGAAGATGTACTTCACGCAGAAGGAGGTCGATGAATTCACCGCCCGCTACGCCAAGAGCTTGGACCTGTACCTGCAGCGCGGTAACCTGACGCCGGCGTTTGAAATCTACAAGGCCTTCAAGGCCAAGGTCAACCTGCGGACGGACGAAGCCCTCGCGGCCCTCAACCAACCGATCGACCTGAACCAGCCGGGCGTCTTCCCGACCGACCGTCGCAAAGGCAACTGGCCGACGAGCGATGCCGAGGCCGACGACCTCTGGTCCCGTCGCCTCCGCCTCGAGATCCTCTCCGAACTGCTCGGCGAAGACAAACAAGGGGCCAAGGATGCGCCCAAGCCGAAACCTTCGCCCGAAACGACCGCCCCGGTCATCACCCCCGAGAAGGTCAAGGAAGCCATCGCCCGCCTCAAGAAGCGTTACGAAAAGGTCCGCGTCTACCTGACCTTTGACCCGCAGGAAGTCGAAGAGCTTTTCCTCAACGCCTACTCCACGCAATACGACCCGCACTCGATCTTCTTCTCCCAGCAATCGCTCGAGGAGTTCGAGATCGCGATGCGCAACTCCCTCTGCGGCATCGGCGCCACGCTCTCGGACGAGGATGGCTATTGCACCATCAAGGAAGTCCTCCCCGGCGGCCCGCTGGACCTCTCCGGGCAAGTGAAGCCAGGCGACCGCATCATCGCCGTCGGCCAAGGTGAAGCGGGCGAGATGGATGACATCGTCGGCCTGCGCCTGCAGAAGGCGATCAGCCGCATCCGCGGCAAGCAAGGCACCACCGTCAAGCTGCTCATCGACACCGCCGGCGCCCGCAAGACGGTCGCCTTGAAGCGCGACCAGATCAAGCTGGTCGGCCAGATGGCCTCCGCCCGCTGCTTCGAGGCCCCCAACGGCAACGGCAACGTGACCATCGGCGTCATCGACCTCCCCGCTTTCTACGGCAAGAACCCCGACGGCACCGGCTCCAGCCCGACCAAGGACGTGGAGCAGCTGATCGAGAAGATGAAGAAGCTCGGCATCAAGGCGCTCATCATGGACCTCCGCAAGAACGGCGGGGGCCTGCTCACCGAAGCCGTCGACCTCTCCGGCCTATTCATCCCGAAGGGCTCCATCCTCCAGGTGCGCGACAGCCAAGGCCGCATCGAGGACTACCGCGATGAGAACGAGAAGGTCGTCTGGGACGGCCCCCTCGTCGTGCTCACTTCGAAGCTTTCCGCTTCGGCGTCGGAAATCTTCTGCGGCGCCATGAAGGACCATCGCCGCGCGCTCGTCGTCGGCGATACGACGACCCACGGCAAGGGCTCGGTCCAGAACATCATCGAACTCAGCCGCGTCTTCCGCGGGCTGGACGTGAAGTCCGCCGTCAAGGTGACCATCCAGAAATGGTATGCCCCCAGCGGCTCCTCCATCCAGCTCAAGGGCGTCCCGGCCGACATCATCGTGCCGTCCGTCTTCTCCGTGTTGCCCGTCGCGGAGTCCGACCTGGAGCGCCCCTTGGCGTGGGACTCCATCCCGGCTTCCCTCACCAAGCCCGATGAAGGCGATTGGCTGAAGGCCAAGCTCTCCGACGACCTCGTCAAACAGCTCTCCGAAGCCTCCGCCAAGCGTCAGGCCGAAATGCCGGAATTCCTGACGCTCGCGCACTCGATCGAGTGGACCAAGAGCCGGCAGTTGCGGAAGGAAGTCTCCCTGTCGCTCGAACAGCGCCGCCAGGAGCGCAGCGATGACCTCGTCTTCCGCGAGCAGGTCCGGAAGGAACTGACCCAGCTCGCCGCCAAAGGCGCCAAGGTGACCGACGTCAAACTGGACGCCGCCCTCGAACAGGAGAAGAAGGAAGGCGCTGAATGGACCAACAAGTCGAAGCGCATGTCGCGTGTCCGCGATCCGCTGGAAGATGAAGACTGGCCCGAGTACGACATCCAACTCCAGGAAGCGGTCCGGATCGCGGCCGACTGGACCAAGGCCCTCGGCGCCAAGCCAGCCGAGAGCAAAAAATAAGCCCCTGCAGCCCCGCCACCGCGGGGCTTTTTCTTGGCTCAGGCCCGCCGGCCCACCAACTTGTGGGCATGGACTTAGCCTTGTTCGCCGTCGCCGTAGTTGCCCTGACCGGACTCGTCGTTGCCCTCGCCCGCACCCGCGTCTCCGGCCACCGGACGCGCAGCCATGGGACCGTCAACGGTCAGGCCGTCCGACTCCACATCCTGAACAACGGGCGTGGCATGACCGTCGCCATCAGCGAATACGGCGCCACCCTGACTTCCGTCCGGGTGCCTGACCGCTTCGGCAAAGTCGGCGAGGTCACCCTCGGCCACGATCACGTCGATGGCTACGTCCACCATAATGCCTACCTCGGCAGCACGGTCGGGCGCTACGCCAACCGCCTACGTGAAGGCCAGTTCAACATCGACGGCGCCGCCTTCCAAGTCACGCGCAACAACAACGGCCAGCACCTGCATGGCGGCGGCGAAGCGATGCACGCCAAGGTCTGGTCCGCCGAGGTCTTGGCGATTGGCGGAGCCGCCGCCGTCCGCTTCACGCACGTCAGCCCAGCGGGCGACGAAGGTTACCCGGGCAACCTCACGGTCGCGGTCACCTATACCTTGCCCAACGATTCCAACGAGCTGCGGATCGACTTCGCCGGGACCACGGATGCCGCCACCCTGTGCAATCTAACGAACCACGCGTTCTTCAACCTCGCCGGTCAGGGCGATATCCTCGACCACACCCTGACGATCCCAGCCGAGCGCTTCATCCCGACCGACGCGGCCTTGATCGCCACTGGCGAACGCGCCCCGGTCGAAGGCACGCCTTTTGATTTCCGCCACGCCCGCCGCATCGGCCAAAGCATCGGCGCCGAGCACCTGCAGTTGCGCTTGGCCGGCGGTTACGACCATTGCTTCGACCTCGGCGTCCCCGCAGGCCTCCGCCTCGCTGCCCGGGCCACGGAAGCCACTTCCGGACGTTCGCTTGATGTCCTCACCGACGCACCCGGGATTCAGTTCTACGCCGGCAACTTCCTCGACGGCTCCATCGTCGGGCGCGGCGGCCGAACGTTCGGCTACCGGCAGGGCTTCTGCCTCGAGCCCGGCCTCTTCCCCGACTCGCCGAATCAAGCGTCCTTCCACCGCGCCGGCTACCCTTCCGGCGTCCTCCGTCCAGGTGAGCGCTACCGCCAGCGGATGATCTACCGCTTCGGCACCTGAAGCCGTCGCCCCAGCCCTGACCATGGTCGGGCGTCTAGGTAATGGGTATTAGAGTCTAGTTATTGTTTTTAATAATGGTCGGTTATGCTGAAGGGGGTGAAAACCACCCTCCTCTGCCTGCTCACCGCCAGCAGCTGCTGGCTCCACGCCGCCGCCCCCTCCACCAGTCCGCTCGAACCCCCAAGCGACCTGGCTCCAGCCTCAACGGGGACCCCTCCTGGGCTCGGCCCAGAAGACCTCGACCAGCGCCTGTCTGATGAAGACGGGGACGGCCTGACGCTCGTCGAAGAATTGCTGGCTGGCACCGACCCCACCAACGCCGATACCGACGACGATGGCTACTCGGATCGCGAAGAGCTCCTGCTCGGCACCGACCCGACCAATCCCAACGACCCACCACGACCTAAACCCGTCCCCGGCCTGCCGCCGCGGACGGTGCAGCTGACCCGCCAAGCGCTCAACCTCCTAAAAAACGGTGATTTCGCCACCCCGCTCAAACTGAACCGTTCGGCGGGTACCGGCAGCGGCTACTTCGGGGGTGCGTTCAAGTGGGACTACTTGGCTGCTGGGTCGGTCACCGGCTGGAGCGCCTACCAAGGAACGCAAATCGAGGCATGGTCCAACCAAGGCAACCAATTCATCGAACTCGATGCCTCGAAGGGGCACTACGGGATCAAGCAGCGGCTTACCACCCTACGCGCCGGCGGCTATCTCCTCCACTGGAACCAGTGCGGGCGCGGCTCACCGAAGGCAGGTAAAAATGCTTATTGGGTGTCCGTGACCGATACGGCTGGCAAAAGCATCGCGCGATCCGACATCTCCACGCAATCGTCGGCCGGCTGGAGCGCCGCGACCTTGGCCTTCAGCCTGACTGCGGAACAGGCGGCCACGGGCGTGACGGTCAACTTCGTACCCGTCGCGAACACGACCTACGGTTGCCTCATCGATAACGTTTCCTTGGTCTCGGCGACCCTCGAAGTCGATGCTAACCGCGATGGCGTCATCTCCGCCGGGGAAGCCCCTGCAGCCGGCAAACCGTGGCGCCTATGGATCAACGACGACCGCGATGCGGGCGACTTCCAATCCAACGACGCCGACGTCCCTGGCCGCCCGCCAGTCGTTGAAAACACCTATCCCGTGGGCGAAAACGGCCCGCTCATCACCGATAAGACCTATAACAACTTCACCGAGCCAGCTATCCAAGGCCAGCGGGACTTGACGGACTTCTTCCCACTGAACCTCGCCATCGCGGAAGTCATTCGCCTGCTGCCGACCGCGGACGGCTACCGCTATCGTCTCCGCCAACCGGACTACGCCGTCAACGTCGTGCTGACCGCCCTGACGCCAGTGGAGGCAAGGAAGATCCACACGACGCCGAACCTGATGGTCTTCGGCACGGACCTCACCAGCGGAGTCGATAAGGCTGCCGTCCTGAATCTCGACAAATCTGGTAACCTGGAACTACCCGTGGACTGGGTGACGCGCATCGAGAAGCTCGGACATGGCGTCGTCCTGCTGGAAGGCCGCGGAGGCTCCCCCCGCCCGCTGGAATTACAGGTTACCAAGGGTGGCCAGGTCGTGGCCTCCGTTCCGCTGAAGATTGCCGTGAGCAACGTCACGGACATGTTCCGGCATATCGATCTGACCCGGATTTGCACCGACACTTCGGGGCGTAATCTCTTAACCCCGCCCGGCGACGCCCGAGCGACGAATATCGGCTCGCCCAGCGGGTTGCCCGACGACGAAAGCTCGGACAAGTGGGTCGTCTTCCTCCACGGCTACAACGTCGACTGCGACAAAGCCAAAGGCTGGCAGGCAGAAACCTTCAAGCGTCTCTACGCCATGGGCAGCAAGGCGCGCTTCGTCGGCGTGACTTGGTACGGCGATACCGGACTCGACTACCACAAGGCCGTCTTCCAGGCCTTCCAAACGGGCGATGCCTTGATCGAGTCCCTGGGTTTCCTCGATTTCAGCAACACCTCCATCATGGCCCATAGCCTCGGCAATATGGTGGCTTCGCACGCCCTGCAGGAGAGCAAACTCACCCCGCACCGCTACCTCATGATCAATGCCGCCGTCGCAGCGGAGGCTTTTGGGTATAACAACGGAAAACAAGCCCAGGAAATGACGGAGGATTCATGGCGGCCGTATAACCCCCGCCTCTTTGCCTCGGAATGGCATACACTGCCCTTCCCAGAAGGTGATCGGCGAAGACTGATAAAATGGCGGGAGAGATTCCTTTCGATCACCCAAGGTAGATACGCCATCAACTGCTACTCGACTGGAGACGAGGTGGCCAAATGCCCCGAGGACATGACGAACGCGGGCCTCTGGGAGGACATCTATCGCTGGGGCGAGGGCGCCTGGAAG
>DBCN01000006.1:2478-2598 GCA_002293065.1 Opitutia bacterium UBA957 | reverse complement strand
GGCGGCCGTCACGACCGCGGGCGAGTTCGCCGGCGAGACCTTCGTGCTCGCGGCGGGGGCTTGGTCGCCGGCCGCCGCGGAAGCCTTGGGTCTCCGGATCCCGATGCAGGCCGGGAAGGG
>DBCN01000006.1:0-2432 GCA_002293065.1 Opitutia bacterium UBA957 | reverse complement strand
TGCTCGCTCCTGATGGAAGCCCGCGTGGCCGTCACCCCGATGGGCGATGCGCTGACCGTGGGCGGCACCATGGAGATCACCGGTAACGACCTGTCCGTGAACCCCGCCCGCGTGCGCGGTATCCGCAAGGCCTTCGTTAAATATTACCCGGCGTTCAAGGAGTCCGACTTCACCGAACTACCCATCTGGTCGGGCCTGCGGCCCTGTCCACCGGACGGCATGCCTTACCTCGGTCGCACGCGCGCGGCGGAAAACCTCGTCGTCGCCACCGGCCACTCCATGATGGGCCTCAGCCTCGGCCCGGTCACCGGCGAAATCGTCGCCCAGCTCGTCTGCGGCGAACCCACCTCGGTCGCCTTGGCCGAAGTCGACCCCGATCGCCACGCCTGAACTTTCACCCAATACTATCCATACCATGAAGAAGAAATCCTCCGCTAAACTCCAAGTCCGCGCCCAGTGGGAAGGCGTGATCCCCGCGATCACGACCCCTTTCCGCAAGGACGGCGAACTCGACCATAAGGAGATCGCGCGTCACTGCCGCTGGATGGCGGAGTCGGGCAGTATCGGCATCGTGCCCTGCGGTTCCCTCGGCGAAGGCGCCACGCTGACCTTCGACGAGAAGGTGCGCCTCATCGCGACCTGCGTCGCCGCGGTCCCTGGCCTACCCATCATCCCCGGCATCGCCTCGCTTTCGACCGACGAAGCCGTCGCCCTCGCCATCGCCTCCAAGCAACTCGGTTGCGGTGGCTTGATGGTCCTCCCGCCCTACGTCTACAGCACCGATTGGCGCGAGATGAAGGCCCACGTCTCCGCGGTCATCGGCGCGACCGACCTGCCGTGCATGCTCTACAACAACCCGCCCGCCTATAAGACGGACTTCCTCCCCGAGCAGGTCGCCGAGCTCGCCGCCGCGCACAAGAACCTCGAGGCCATCAAGGAATCCTCGGGCGACGCCCGTCGCATCACCGCGCTGAAGAACCTCCTCGGCAATCGTCTCACCATCCTCGTCGGCATGGACGACTGCATCGTCGAAGGCGTCGCCGCCGGCGCCCGCGGTTGGATCGCCGGTCTCGTCAACGCCTTCCCCGAGGAATCCGTCGAGCTCTATGAAGCCGCCATGTTCGGCGACCAGGAGCGTGCCGATGAACTCTACGCCTGGTTCCTGCCGCTGCTGCGCCTGGATACCGTTCCCAAGTTCGTGCAGCACATCAAGTGGATCCAAGCGGAAGTCCGCGGCGGCAACCCTGCCGTGCGTGGCCCGCGTCTGGCCTTGGCCGGCGCCGACCTCGCCCTGGCATCTTCGACCCTGAAGAAGGCCCTCAAGAACCGTCCGAAGATCCGCTAAGATGTCCGCCCTCACTGGCCTTTCTTACTTGGGTTTCTCCCGTGGTCGCGTCGGCGGCCGCACGTGGAAAGCCTTCGACAGCGCGCTGTGGAACGACCTCCCCGAGGTCTTCCATTCGGCCACGGCGTCTGACGTCGCCACGGCGATGAAGCTCGCCGCGCAGGCGACGCCCGTGCTTGCCGCGTTGTCCGGCAAGGCCAAGGCCGCGTTCTTGCGCGACCTCGCGACCCGCATCGAAGCGGCGACGCCGGCCCTGGCTGCGCGTGCGCAGCAGGAGACCTCGTTGCCCGAAGCGCGTTGCCTCGGTGAGATCGGCCGCACGATGGGTCAGCTCCGTCTCTTTGCGGACCTCGTGGAGAAGGGCGATTGGCTCGACGCGCGCCTTGAGCTCGCCAACCCCGACCGCAAGCCCTTGCCCAAGCCCGACCATCGCTCGATGTGCCGTCCGCTCGGCCCGGTCGCGGTGTTCTGCGCCAGTAATTTCCCGTTCGCCTATTCCGTCGCCGGCGGCGACACGGCCTCCGCGCTCGCCGCGGGTAATCCCGTCGTCGTCATGGCGCACCACGCCCATCCGGGCACGGCCGAAATCATGGGCGGCCTCATCGTCGACGCCGTGCGTGCCGCGGGTCTCCCGGAAGGCACCTTCTCGATGCTCATGGGCGACGGTAAGGATGTTGGCCAGCTCTTGGCCAAGCACCCGGCCTTGCGCGCCATCGGTTTCACCGGTTCCCGCACGGGCGGTCGCGCCCTCATGGATATCGCCGCTGAGCGTGAGGTCCCCATCCCGGTCTACGCCGAGATGAGCAGCCTCAATCCGGTGGTTCTCCTCGAAGGCGCCCTTGTGTCGCGTGGCGAAGCCATCGCCACGGGCTTGGCGGCTTCCTGCACCTTGGGTGTTGGCCAGTTCTGCACGCAACCGGGCTTGCTCCTGATGGTGAAGACCCCGGCCGCCGAAGCCTTCGTCGGTCAACTCGCCGCGCATTTCCGCAACGCCCCCGAAGGCGTCATGCTGACGCCGGCGATCCAGAAGGCCTACGTCACCGGACTCGCCGCGCGAGAGACTCGTGGTGGCATCCAGGCATTCTCG
>DBCN01000150.1:1063-2745 GCA_002293065.1 Opitutia bacterium UBA957 | reverse complement strand
GCCCTCCCGGTCCTGGCCCACCGGTCACAGCCGACGACGGCGATCACACGTCATATGCTCTACGCGCTCGCCAGGGAATACCATAAGCAAAAGCGCCATGCGGAAGCCGAGCACTGGTACAGCGAAGCCATCTATCAGGCCAACCTGTCCAGTCCGGCCCGCGACCATGCGTTCATCCTCGAGGCCGCGGCCGATAACGACCAGCAACTCGGCAAAACGGCGCGCGCCGAACGCCGCCAACGAAAGGCGATCACGCAGATCCTCCGCGTCCGCGAGCCCCATCACGAGGATACGCTGGGCATGCGGCAATCGCTGGTGAACTTGCTCATCCCAGCCGAACGCTACGCCGAGGCCGAAACGGTGCTCACGGAAATGGTCGCAGCGACCGACCACCCCGATTTCTCCGACGACCGCGGCCGCGAACGGTACCTCAACAATCTGGGGTTCGTGCAGGTGCATCTCGAGGAATTCCCGAAGGCGGAAGCCAATCTCCGGCGCGGGCTGGAAACGGCCGACGACGAGAACAGCGCCTTCCTCATCAAGAACCTCGGGCTGATGTACCAGAAGATGGGCTACAGCACCGAGGCGATCCACGAATACCAACGAGCGCTGGCGCTCTTCGAGAAGTTCTTCGATGCCGATCACAAGGTCGCGGTCTTCATCCGTGACGCCCTGAAGGAGCTGCAGGGCTGAGCGGGGAATCGATAATCAAAGCCCCGTCCTGCATCTCACCACACTCTATACGCTGAGCAACTTTTGCACCTTCGCACCAGCCTCCAGCCGATTTGCACTTTTACACTCCCTCTTCCCGCCCCTCCCCCGCCGCTCCCATGTCCACCACCCTCGACGAAATCTGCTCCCTCCTCGACGCCGCGAAGATTCGCTACGGTCGCCGCGAAGACCGCATCCGCACGGGTTTCGAGACCGACCTCTACGAAGACCGCGAAGGTGACAACTGCCTGCATATGGCGATCTGGCCCGAAGATGACGGCGAGACCCTCCGCGTCCAAGCCTACGGCACCTACGTGCTTCCCCCCGCCCAATTCCCGGAAAAATTGGCGGCGGTCCAACGCACGATCAACCAGATCAACTGGGAAACGAAAATGGCCCACTTGGAGATGGATATCCAGGACGGCGAAATCCGCATCAGCGTCGATCTCCCGCTCGAAGACGCGAAGGTGACGGAGCGCCAGTTGATGCGCGCCATCAAACTGATGCCCGACCTGGCCGACCGTTGCCATACGGCCATGCGGCAAGCACTCGACCATGGCATCCCTCTCGCGACCCAAGAAGAACTCTGCCTCCGCTTCGATACTTTCATGATCGAACGAGACAAGGGCTTGGGAGAGAGGTAGGGCCGGCACTGTTTTATAGGGGACACGTGGGCATGGTGACAAGGGGACAAGGGGACAAGGGGTTGTGCTGCGGCCTTTGGCCGCCTGCCAACATCCCGGTCCCCCATTTCCTTTCTGTAATCGCCCCGTGTCCCCTTGTCACCTAGCCAACTAGTCCCCTCATGAGCTTCGCTCATGCTGGGTAGGGACAGCACCACGTGCTGTCCTAGTTACCTCTCGCGAGCAACGCTCGCGGGTAGGGGCAAAGCTGGACCTTGCCCTCCTATCCGAACAAGGGCGCGGCGAAGCCACGCCCCTACCTTAGATGCCTCTAGGATAGCACGCAGT
>DBCN01000150.1:0-1015 GCA_002293065.1 Opitutia bacterium UBA957 | reverse complement strand
CCCTTGTCCCCATGTCACCTTGTCAACTTGTCCCCTCGCGGCCTTCAGCCGCGCCCCTACTTCGCCGCGGGTGCAGACACCGGCACCACGGCGGGCACCACCGGCGCTAACCGCCGGATCTCAATCTTACGGAACCAGACGGGCTGGCCTTCGGCCTGCAAAGCAATGTGGCCCGAGCTCAGCATGAGCTCCGCACCGGCGTCGAGCTGATCGGTGGCGGGCGAAACATGGTTACGTGGATCGAGCTGGGGACGCTGGTAACGGAGGACTTCCACGCCGTTGACGCGATGGATGATCTCCTCGTTGCCACGCACTTCCGCCTCGATCTGCACCCACTGCTCCGGCGCAAAGGTCGGGGCGGTGGATTGGATGATGTGCTGGGTGACGACTTTACCGCCGAACTCCAGGTTGGTCCCCGGGGTGCACACGGCCGCGGTGGGTCGAGCGCCCTTGCCTTCGTCGGCCAGGAACTGGAACTCCAAACTGGAGGGGAAGCCTTGATCGAATCGCATGCTCTGCGGGGGCTGCGCATGCAGCATGACGCCGCTGTTGAGGTTCACGTACTTCGGAGCGTCCGGCATCATCTTACCGAAGAAGCGGTACTCCATCCGCAAGACGTAACGGGAATACGCGAGGTTCGTGAAGAGGTGCCCGAACTTCAGGTCGAACTTGGGATAGGCGTCGTACGAAACCTTGATCATCCCGTCTTCGACGCGGAAGGTGTTCGCATAGTTCTCACCCAATGGTTGGTTCGCAATCTTCGCGGTCCAACCCGAGAGGTCCTTCCCGTTGAACAACGGCAGCCACTTGGGTTCTTCCTGGGCCGAGGCCACGGAACCAACCATCAACGCCAGCAGGGGTAAGCAACGCATGCCCTCACCCTACCCCCACCCTCTACCCCTGCGACAGAAAAGAGCTGCCTCGGGTAGGGGCAGCACCGCGTGCTGCCCTAGTTGCCTCGGGTAGGGTTGGCACCGCGTGCCAACCTAGCCTGCCTCCTTGCCTCGGGTAGGGT
>DBCN01000030.1:5990-7640 GCA_002293065.1 Opitutia bacterium UBA957 | reverse complement strand
CACGCGTTCGGCCAAAACGCGCGCGGCTTCGACCCACGTCGGGTCGTTCAGCATCGTGAGCGCATGCAGCGGCGAAGTCGTCTGCGTCGTGCGTACGCGGCAAGTCTGGCGCGAAGAGACGTCGAACATGTTCACGGGCGCGATGGTGCGGCGCCAGAAGGTGTAGAGGCTGCGGCGATAGAGGTCGGCGCCCTTGGAGGTCGGGTAGGTGAAGTCGCGTTCCTTGGTGATCGCGAGGCTCTCCCAGGGCGCGGGCGGCAGGTAGGGGTAGACGGGCGTGCCGCCGATTTTCGCGTTGAGGAGGCCGCTGCTCGCGAGGGCGACGTCCCGGAGGATCAGGGAGGGCAGGCGGAAGCGCGGCGCATGGGCGAGGAGCTTGTTCTCGGGGTCCTTCGCGAGGTGCTCGGGGGTGACGTGGCTGGACTGACGGTAGGTGCGGCTCGTGACGATGAGTTTCTGCAGGGCCTTGGTCTTCCAGCCGCTTTCGCGGTATTCGACGGCGAGCCAATCCAGGAGCGCTCGGTGGGTGGGCGTATCGCTTTGCACGCCGAGGTCTTCGGAGGTCCGCACGAGGCCTTGGCCGAAGAAATGCTGCCATTGGCGGTTCACCTGCACGCGGGCGGTCAGCGGGTGCGTCGGCGTGAAGAGCCATTGGGCCAGTCCCAGCCGATTCGCCGGAGCGTTCGGTGGCAGTTTCGGCAGGAAGGCGGGCGTGTTGAACGTGACCTTCTCCTTCTTCGAGAGGTAGGCACCACGGTCGAGGATGTTGGTCTCGCGCGCCGTGGCGTCGCTCATGACCATCACGCGCGCGTAGGTATCAGCTGACTTGAACTTGGCGACGGCGGTCTTCGCATTGTCGATGGCCTTGAAGGCCGCGGACTTCTTCCGGTCCTCGGGGAAGACGTTCTTGTTGTAGTGAGCGAGGAGCGCCTTCTGCTGGGCGGCCGTGGGCTTGACGCCCGGCGCGAGCGCGCCCTTCAGCTTCTCGTCCAGCAGGCCTTTCTTTTCGAGGGGCAAGGCCAGCCAGGCTTCGAAGGCCTTGGCCTGGAGCGCCGCGCTGTCCTTGTTCTTCGTTTCGTAGTCAGCCTCGAGTTGCGCCAGTTTGGCGACCTGTTCCGGGGTCGGGACTTCGAGCAGCGGCTGGTCGAGGCGGAAGCGTGATGGTCCCCCGCCCGGGACGCCGCGTTCCGGGACGTGATTGAAGGCGTCGAGCAGGCTGTAATAATCTTTTTGCGTCAGCGGGTCGTACTTGTGGTCGTGGCACTGCGCGCAGGCCAAGGTCAGGCCGAGCCACGTCGTCGACACGGTGTCGACGCGGTCGAAGAGGCTGACGTAGCGTTGTTCTTCCGCGATGTTGCCGCCTTCGCCGTTCAGGATGTGGTTGCGGTTGAAGGCGGTGGCCAGCTTCTGCTCGAGGGTCGCATGGGGCAGGAGGTCGCCCGCCAGGAGCTCGGTGCTGAGCTGGTCGAAGGGCTTGTCCGCGTTGAGTTGGCGCACCAGCCAGTCTCGCCAGACCCATTGGAAGGTGTCCCCGTCTTGCTGGAAGCCGTTGCTGTCCGCGTAGCGCGAAGCATCGAGCCAAGGGAGCACCATCCGCTCGCCGTAGTGGACGGACGCCAGCAGGCGATCGACCTGCTTCTCATAGGCGTC
>DBCN01000030.1:5154-5890 GCA_002293065.1 Opitutia bacterium UBA957 | reverse complement strand
GCGCGCGGGGCTTCGGGCGAGAGCGCGAGGCCCGCCGGCTTCAGCCGCTCGGTGACGAAGGCGTCGATGGGGTGGGGCTCGTTGACCGCGGGAACGGTGGGTCGCCGTGGCACGACGAACGCCCAATGTTCTTCGTAGGGGGCGCCCGCGTTGATCCAACGTTTGAGGATTTCCTTTTGGGCGGTCGTCACCGTGCGGTGCGCCTCGGGCGGCGGCATGACCTCGTCCTCATCCTTGGAGAAGAGGCGCTTGATCAACTCGCTGCCGGCGGCATCCCCAGGGATGAAAGCCTTTTGTTTCAGGGCTTCCTCACGGATATCCAGACGGAGTTTGCCCTCGCGCTTGTTCGCGTCGGGTCCGTGGCAATAGAAACAGTTCTCGGACAGGATCGGGCGAATATCCCGATTGTACTCGAGGGTTGAGGTGTCGGCGGCGTTCACGGCACCAGCGCCCATGAACCCGAGGGCGAGGGCGAGAAGGCGAAGTGGGGTGGGGCGGACGAACATGACTGCAGGGTTGGGGCAACCGAAGGGGTGTCGGCGGGGTAGGGATATGCAGTTTCCTAGACCATGGATGACAAGGATATGTTTCCAATTTCTGCCTAGTTTCGGCCGCCTTTGGGGTTGCTGAAGAGGCGGGGCGTGTTGTCATCGGGTCAGGTGCGCATCCTCGATCGATACATCCTCCGCGAATGGGCCAAGGTCTTCGCCCTTTGCATGGCCAGCTTTTGCGGTCT
>DBCN01000030.1:1529-5050 GCA_002293065.1 Opitutia bacterium UBA957 | reverse complement strand
CCGGCTTGGTCGCCAAGGTTTCGGTCCTGATCCCCGTTTCCTTGCTGGTTTCGACCGTCTTCGTGCTGAGCGCGATGAACCGCAATCAGGAGCTGGCCGCCGCCCGTGCCGCGGGCATCGGCATGTGGCGTCTGACGGCCCCGCTTTGGTGGGTGGGCGTGGCCTTAGCCGCGGTGACCGCCTTGCTCAACGCGGTCTGGGTGCCGGATGCCTTGGAGACGCAGCGCAACCTGGTGGAGCGCGAACGTTTTAATTATATCCAAGCCAAGGGCGACGCCGTGGTGCCCATCAGCCAAGGCGAGTTCGTCTCCTTCCAGAATCCGAAATCCGGCCGTTTCTGGCTGATCTCCCGGCTCGGTCTTAACTCCGGCCAAGCCTACGAGGTTTTCGTCTATAGCTTCGATTCCAGCAACCGCCTGCTCCGGTGCATCGCCGCCCGCACCGCCGAATTCAAGAAGGTCGACGGGGCTTGGAAGTGGACCTTCCGCGATGGACGCGACCAACGTTATGACCCCGTTGCCGGCATGCTCGCCCAGCCGCATTTCGATACCTTGACGCCGGCCGGCTACGACGACGATCCGGAGGTCATGCTCTTCGCTCGGCGGAATCCGGAAGACCTCTCCCTGCGGGAGGTGGCCCGCTATGTCGATCAAGCGGGGGTGGCGACTTCGGGCCGTGGCGCGGCCTATGCGATGCGCTACCATTCCATCCTTTCCAGTCCGGCCATCTGTTTCGTCGTCATCGCCGTGGCCATTCCCTTCGCCGTGGTCGGTGGCCGCATCAACCCGATGGTCGGCGTCGCCAAGACCTTCGGCCTGTTCCTGGCCTTCTTTTTCCTGAGCTCGATTTGTTCCGCCTTCGGTGTCAGCGGCGCCTTGAATCCCGTGGTGGCCGCGTGGCTGCCGACGGCGTTGACGGCCGCTTGGGCGATTCCCAAGTTACGCTCGGTCAACTGACATGCTTCGCGCTATTCGCATCCGTCCGGGTCCTCCGGCACGCTCTCTTCGTGGCCATCCCTGGGCCTTCCTCGGGGAGGTCGAAGTCTCGGGTCCTCCCCCCGTCGATGGCGATTGCGTCGAGCTGACCGATCCCAAGGGCCGTTGCCTCGGGGCCGGCCTTTGGAACGGCAAATCGCAGATCGCTTGGCGCCGTTATTCGCGTCGCCCAATCCCGCTCGACGGCGCTTTGCTCGAGGAACTGGTGACGGCCGCCGTGCAGCGCCGCGCCGGCAAGCCGGTCTGCCGCTTGGTCTGGTCCGAGGCCGATAGCCTGCCCGGGCTCGTCATCGACCGCTATAACGACCTGCTGACGATCCAGGCCCTCACCTGCGGCATCGACCGTCGGCTCCCGCAGATCCTCGATATCTTGCAGCGCCTGCTGAAGCCCCGCGAAATCGTCCTCCGCAACGATGCGGCGACCCGCAAGTTGGAAGGCCTCGATCAGCACATCCGCACGGCTTCCGGGAAGCCCTTGGAGTCTTGCTGGATGGAGGTCGGTGGGGTCCAGGCCTCGGTCGACCTCATGGGCGGCCAGAAGACCGGGATGTACCTCGACCAGCTCGACCAACACGCTCGCGTGGCGCAGTTGGCCAAGGGGCGCCGGGTGCTGGATGCTTTCTGTAACCAAGGTGGTTTCGGTCTCGCCTGCGCGAAGGCCGGGGCGACGTCGGTGCTCGGCCTCGATTCTTCGGAAGATGCGATCGTCGCCGCCCGCGCCGCCGCGGAGCGGAATGGGCTCAACGCCCAGTTCGAAGTCGCCAACGTCTTCGACTGGTTCACCGAGCACCGCGAGGCGACCTACGACCTCATCATCCTCGACCCGCCGCCGTTCGCCCGCAGCAAGGACTCCGTCCCGGGCGCCGTGCGTGGCTACAAGGAACTCAACCTCCGCGCCCTCCGCCTGCTTTCGCCGGGCGGCATCTTGGCGACCTATTCCTGCTCGCACCGCGTGACGGAAGAGATGTACCTCGAACTCATCGAAGACGCGGCATCCGACGCCCGCCGCGAGGCCGTGGTCCTGGAGCGCACCTCGCAGCCGGCCGACCACCCGGTCTTGCTGAACTTCCCGGAGAGCCGCTACCTCAAGGGCTTCATCATCGAGATTCGGGCTTAACTCCCGCCTCCGAACCGTTTCACTCCCGTCATGATCGTCTCCCTTCGCGGTAAACTCATCGAAGCCGGCGTCCTGCGCGTCGTCATCGAGTCCGCGGGCGTGGGCTATGAAGTGAACGTGCCGGTCACGACCGCCGAGCGCCTGCCGAAACTGGGCGCCGAGGTCTTCCTGCTCATCCACCACGTCTTCCGCGAAGATGGCCAAGCCCTCTACGGTTTCGCCGTCGCCGAGGAACGCGAATTCTTCAAGCTCCTCGTCGAGAAGGTCTCCGGCGTCGGCCCGAAGATGGCCTTGAACATCTTGAGCCGCCTATCGTTGCCGATCCTGCGCGATGCCATCATCCGCGGCGACGTCGCCTTGCTGTCGCAGTGTCCAGGCATCGGCAAGAAGACCGCCGAACGTCTCGTCATGGAGCTGAAGGACAAGGTCGGCCTCGAAGCCCCCGGTGCCGTGACGATGGCGGCCGTGGCCGCGGCCGTGAGCGCACCGACCCCGGCCTCCGATGCCGTCTCCGCGCTGGTTGCCTTGGGCTTCAAGCCGGTCGACGCCGATAAGGGCGTGCGTACGGCCATTGCCAAGCTCGGTCCCGGCGCCACCGCCGACCAATTGGTGCGGGCGGCGCTCGGGCGCTGAAGCGGATTAGGTTGGGGCGGTTAGGGTAGGGACAGCACCACGTGCTGTCCTCGTTCTAACTTGTGGTAGGGGTACGACTGCCTTGCGTCCGTTTCCAACGTGGTAGGGTTGGCACTGCGTGCCAACCTAGCCGGACGCTCGGTTGGGACGCAGCCGCGACCCTACCTGATAAAACACCCTAGGACAGCACGTGGTGCTGTCCCTACCTGGCTTTGCTTACTTCAACCCCAACACGTCTTCCATGCCGTACAGACCGGCGGGCTGGCTCTTGAGCCAGCGGGCGGCGCGGACGGCGCCACGCGCGAAGATCTCGCGGTTGGAGGCCTTGTGCGTGAGTTCGAGGCGTTCGCCTTCCGCAGCGAAGAGGACCGTGTGGTCACCGACGACGTCGCCGCCGCGGATGGCGTGCACGCCGATCTCATTCAACGGGCGTTCGCCGACCAAGCCTTCGCGGCCATGCTTCAGGGCTTCCTTGGCGAGCTGTCGTTCTTCGAGCAGGATCTTGAGCAGCGTTTCGGCGGTGCCGGAAGGGGCGTCCTTCTTGAGGCGGTGGTGCATCTCGAGCACTTCGACGTCCCAGCGGCCGGCGTCGGCGAGCGAGCGGGCGGCTTGGCGGACAAGCGCGTTCAGGAGCGTCACGCCAACGGAATAGTTGCCAGCCCAGACGACGGGGAGTCCGGCGATCGCGGCGGTGATGGCGGCCTTCTCTTCCGCGGTGTGGCCAGTGGTGCCGATCACCAGGGGCTTCCGGTGCTGGGCGCAGAGCTGGGCGACGG
>DBCN01000030.1:755-1449 GCA_002293065.1 Opitutia bacterium UBA957 | reverse complement strand
AGGTTGTCGCCCTGGTCGACGCCCGCGGCGATGACGGCCTGCTCGGAAACGGCCACGTTGGCGATGGCGAGGCCCATACGGCCCTTGGCGCCATTGAGGAGGATGCGGATCGGTTGGCTCATCGGAGATTGGCGAGGGTGGCGTCGGCGCAGGCTTCGACGAGGAGTCGGTTGGCGTCGGACATCTCGCAGAGCGGGAGGCGGACCTCGCCGGACTGGATCAGGCCGGAGCGTTGCATGACGTGCTTCACGGGCACCGGGTTGGGCTCGATGAAGAGGGTCTTGAAGATGTCGGCCAACTTGGCTTGGAGGACCTTGGCTTCGGCGAATTTCTTCTGGCGCACGAGGGCGGCGAGCTGCGCCACCGGACCCGGGAGCCAGTTGGACGCGACGGAGATGATGCCTTGGCCGCCGACTTCGCCAAAGGCGACCGTGAGGGAATCGTCGCCGCTGAGGACGAGGAATTCGGGGTCGAGCTCACGCACGAGGCGCGCGGCCTTGTCGACCTGCCCGCCGGCTTCCTTGATGCCGATGATGTTGCGGTGCTTCTGGCGCAGACGGACGACGGTCTCGACGGTGATCTCGATGCCGCATCGGCCCGGGATCGAGTAGAGCATGATCGGCTTGGCCGTGGCCTCGGCCAAGAGCGAGAAGTGCCGGTACAGGCCTTCTTGGCTGGGCTTGTTGTAATACGG
>DBCN01000030.1:486-704 GCA_002293065.1 Opitutia bacterium UBA957 | reverse complement strand
TTGGTCAGGTCGAGGGCCTCGGTGGTCGCGTTGGAACCCGTACCCGCCATGACCGGCACGCGGCCAGCGGCGTATTCCACGGTCTTCTCGATGACGGCGATATGCTCATCGTAGTCGAGGGTGGGGGACTCCCCGGTCGTGCCGACGGAGATCAGGCCGTCGATGCCTTCCTTGATTTGGAAATCCACCAACTTTCGCAGGTCAGCCCAGGCCACCTG
>DBCN01000030.1:0-354 GCA_002293065.1 Opitutia bacterium UBA957 | reverse complement strand
TGACCGAGAAAACAACCCTCCCCGCCCGCAGGTGACAAACCCAAAAACCCGCCCCGTCGGTCGAAAGCCCGCTTAGGGGGCGGTTCCGATGAGGATGCGGTTGTTTTCGCTGTCGGACACGTACAGGCGCCCGTCTGCCCCGATGCGTGCGCCATGCGGTCGATTGAGCTGCGTGCCGGCCCAATCCGAGCCGAGGGTGGCCCCCGCCTTGCCGTTGCCGGCGAGGGTGCGAACGGTCTTCTGGACGGGATCGAAGAGCCGCAGGCAATGGTTCTCGGTGTCGAGGATGAGCACGCGGTCCTTGGCGTCCATGGTCACGTGCTTGGGTTTGTTCATCCGGGCTTCGGCCGCCGG
>DBCN01000096.1 GCA_002293065.1 Opitutia bacterium UBA957 | reverse complement strand
TAAGGCTCCAGCTTCAGGGGGTCGCCACCGACCCAATGCGCATCGCGCAGGACGTCCGCATGGGCGTGCGCCCACTTAGCCGACTCGGCGACGTGGTCCCAGGCTGCAGGGGTCATCATCGAGGGCGTGAGGTAGAGTTCCTGCAGGGAGGCGCCGTTGGCGAAGTAGGAGCGGACCTCGTTCTTCAGGTCGTTGCCAGCCTTGCCGACCTTGTCGCCTTGGAAGGCGCGGCCATGCACGACGCCGTGGTGCATGACGGAATTAAGCGGGTAGAGCGGGGAGGCTTGGACGAAGAGCTTGTGGCAGTAGCCATCGCGGAAGGTCAGCCACTTCTCGCGGTCGTCGCCCTTGCCGGCCCAGCCGACGTCGGCGCTGTGCATGCGCCAGGTGGTGTCGACGTGGTTGAGCCAGAACGGCGAGGGCCAGGTGCCGACGGTGACGTTGATGAAGACCTCGGGGTTCTCGACCCGCAGGCGCTTGGCGACGTCGAGCAGGGCCATGAAGTGCGGGCTGACGCCATCGCCGGCGCGGTCCCATTTGAAGGAGTTCACGCCGCCCTCGCGCATGAGCTCGAGGCAGCGGTCCGTGAACCACTGGCGGTAGTTCGGATACGAGAGGTCGAGCTTCGCGCCTTCCGGGATGAGGCCGAGCTTCTGGGCGTGGGCGGTGCGTTCCTTGTCGCCGCCGTAGCCGCCAAGGGGCGAGATCCAGATGCCGAGTTTCGCGCCGAGTGGCTCCATCTTCGCCTTGGTGCCGGCGAAGCCCAAGGGGAAGCGCTTCGTGTTTTCGATCCACAGGCCCTTGCCGGGGTTGTCCCAGCCATCGTCGACGAGGTAGGAGAGCACGGGCACGCCACGCTTCTTCACGAGCTCGGTGTCGAAGGCCCGGACAACGTCGAGCATCTTGGGCTCGTCGACGTTGAAGCCCAGGTCGTACCAGCAGTTGTAATGCAGGAACGGCTGCGATTGGCGGGCGCGTTCGCGTTCGATGTAGCGCAGGAAGGAGCGGCGGAGCTGGCCACCGGCGACGCCGACGACGGAGCCGAAGGCGTAGGACTGGGTCGGGTTGAGTTCGAGTGCGCAAGCGAAGGCGATGCGTGCGCCCGTGGCTCCTGTCCGGTTCGTCGCACCGGGCATCTCCACGCCCGCGAAGAAGCCGGAGCCCGCCACGGGGCAACCCGGGGCCGTCCCGATGGTGGTGAGGTTGGGTAGTCGCAGGTCAGCGAACTCGACGCCTTGCAGCGCGAAGGCCTGTTTAGGTGAGGCGAGCGCGATGGTCTGGCGGAGGTAGTGGGCGCCGTTGCGGAGTTCGGCGCGCCAGCGGACGCGGACGCCTTGCGGAGAGGTCAGTTCAGCTTCGAGGGCTTGGCCGTCCGTCATCGTCGCAGCCTTGGGCGGGGACGTGAGGGTGAAGCTTGAGGCGGCCAGGTCGCCGGCAGGGAAGGGCGAGAGCTGCGGGGATTTTATTTGCTCACCTTTAGCGGTGGTGAGGTTGAACGTCCCGCGCTTGTCGCGGACGCCGACGAGGATGAAGCTCACCCCATCTTCCCAGATGAGCGCGATGGCTGGGCTCCAGGACATCGCGCTATCGGTGCCCTTATCGATGCTGGCGCTGAAACGCGTCGTGCCGGCCTTCCAAGCGTATTCCTGGGTCGCGGCACGGTTGGCCGGGGCTTTGAAGGCATAGACGTCGCGCTCGCCGGCGGGTTGGAGGTTGAAGACGCGGCTTTCGCCGACGTCGCCCGCTTCGCCACCGCTGTCCTTGGCGAGGGCCTTGAGGTTCATCTTGCCGACGCGGACGAGCTTCGGCTCGCCAGGGAAATCTGCGCGGTGGAATTCGCCGAGCGTGGCCCAGCCCTTGCCGTCTTGCCCGACGCGGACGATGACCTTGTTCGTGGTGAGCTCGACCTCGACTGGGAAGCTCCCGTCGCCTTGGGCGGTGGGCTTAGTGGTCAGGCGGAAGACCTCGGCTTGGGATTGATCGAATGTTTGGCCGGTGATGCCGTTGCGCAGCGTGGCGGGACGGAGCTGTCCGTCGCGGAAAGACCAGCTGGCGGAAAGCACGCTATTCTGCAGGCCAATCGTTTGTGCGTCGGACTTGGTGATCTCCGCCTTGCCCGGAGGCGGCCCGGCGAAATCGATGTCCGGGTTGGTCGGGATCGCGAAGGCGAGCGCCGTGAATAGGCCGAGCAGGGCGGACGTCAGGAGGCGCATTGTGGCGGTAAAATGCGCTTAGCCTACTTCGCCCGTGCGGGTGGTTTCCTCGGCCTTCCAGAAGCGGTAGCGCACTTCATAGCCCTCGGGTACGTAGACCACGATGGGAAGGCGGCTGTTGTAGCGGACTGGCCCGTGGGGCATGAGCGTCACGAACTGCTGCACCTTGGGCTGGTTGGGGTCGACTCCGATGCGGGTGGAGATCATGCCATCCGCTTTAACCTGAGCTTGGTAGTAGTTGTAGCCCCAGCCTTGGACCGTGCGCTCCTCGATCGTGCCCATCAGCGCGACGCGATTGACCCCGTCGGTTTCCATCGTCTTGCCCACGATCAATTCGACCTTCCAGGAGAACTCGTCCTTCTGTGCATCCAGATGGATCACGATACGCTTCATTCCCTTTTCGGCGGCCGGGTAGGCCTTCTGCCAAGAACTCGCGTCATCCGGGCGGGCGTGGAGTGTGGCTGAGCTAAAGAACGTCAGCAGGGCAAGGCAGGCGAGGGGTAGCAGGCGAAGCATCCTGCGAT
>DBCN01000106.1 GCA_002293065.1 Opitutia bacterium UBA957 | reverse complement strand
TGCAACCTCTACGGCCTCGGCGATAATTTCTCGCTCCAGAACTCCCACGTGCTGCCGGCGCTGATCCGCAAGATGCATGAGGCCAAGCTGCGTGGCGACACCCGGTTGCTGCTCTGGGGCACGGGCACGCCGCTCCGGGAATTCCTCCACGCCGACGACGTGGCCAGCGCCTGCTTGCTGCTGATGGACCGTTATGCCGAGGCCGGGCACATCAACATCGGTTCGGGCGAGGAACTTTCGATCCGCGAATTGGCCCGTAAGGTCGCGACGACGGTCGGCTTCACGGGCGCCCTGGAGTTTGATCCCGCGATGCCCGATGGCACGCCGCGCAAACTCATGGATGTTTCGCGCATCAAGGGCTTGGGCTGGAGTCCGCGCATCAGCTTGGACGAAGGTATCCGGGGCGTGTACGCCTGGTACCTTCGGCATGGCACTGAGGCGCGCAAGTAGGCGGCCTGGTCGGTTCGGCCGGTTGTCCGCCGGGCGAAAGCCGGCACCCTCCGCGCCCCCTCGGCGCTTCCATTCACCAGCCAACGCATCCACCGCTTCATCATGTCCATCACCCTCTGCATCCCCGCGCGCATCGCGTCGACGCGCCTGCCGCGCAAGGTCCTGCTCGACCTCGGCGGCAAGCCCGTCGTCCAACATGTCTGGGAAAAGGCGCAGCAGGTCCGCCAAGCGGACCGCGTCATCCTGCTGACCGACTCCGCTGAGGTCGCGCAGGTCGCCCGCGGGTTTGGGGCCGAAGTGGTGATGACTTCCCCGGATTGCCCGTCGGGCACGGCTCGCATGGCGAGCGTCATCGACCGCGTGCCCGGAGATTTCTTCCTGAACGTCCAAGGCGACGAGCCTTTCATTCAGCCGGACCTCTTGGACGGCTTGATCTCGCGCTGGAAGGAAACGAAGTGCCGTCTGGTCACCGCGGTCTCGAAAATCCAGACCACCGAGCGACTCTTGGCGAGCAGCGTCGTCAAGGTCGTCCGGGCCGAGGGCGGCGAAGCCATCTATTTCTCGCGTAGCCCGATTCCCCATCTGCGCGGGGTGGATCCAGCCGAATGGGTCAAGCGCCGCGATTACTGGGTCCACATCGGCGTGTATGGCTACGATCGCGCCACGTTGGCGGGTTACTCGCAGCTGGCGCCGACCGAGCTCGAAACCGTCGAGTCGCTCGAGCAGCTGCGCTTCCTCGCCCACGGGCTCACGTTCCAGACGGTCGTCACCGAATATCACCCTGTCGCGATCGACACCCCGGAAGACCTCGAGGTCGCCCGGAAGATGCTCTGACGGCGGCCTAAGGCTGCAGCCAGAGTGCCAGCGGTCGGGCGGACGGCAGCTTCTGGCTAGCGCGCTTTCGGATTAGCTCGCCCCCTTTCTTTTGCCGCTCGCTTACCTCTTTTGCATGTTTGCACAGGAGCCGCGCGCCGATTTGCACCTTTGCACGCCATCCCTGCCTCAGCCCTTTCTTCTTTCACCCCATGACCACCCCCCTGAATTCCGCCCGGGCTCTCCTGCAGGCCGAAGCCGAAGCCCTCTCCGAACTGGCCACGCGTCTCGACGGCACCTTCACGAAGGCCGTCGATTTGATCGCCGCGCACGCCGGCAAGGTCGTCCTTTGCGGCGTCGGTAAGTCCGGCCTCATCGCGCAGAAGGTCGCCGCGACCCTGTGCAGCACCGGGACGCCCGCGATCTTCCTCCATGCCGCCGACGCCGTCCATGGTGACCTGGGTATCCTCCAGCCCGGCGACCCGGTGATCTTGGTGTCTCGCTCGGGCTCCACCGCCGAGCTGGTGCGGCTCTTACCCGTTCTCCGGACCTTCCGGTCCCCGCTCATCGCGATCGTCGGGAATACGCAGTCACCTTTGGCGACGCAGGCGGATATCGTGCTCGACATCGGTGCACGCCCGGAGGCCGACCCGTTGGGCATGGTGCCCACGACGAGCGCGTTGCTGACGTTGGCCCTCGGCGATGCCTTGGCGGCCGCCTTGATGACCAAGCGTGGATTCGCCGCGGCCGACTTCGCGCGCTTCCATCCGGCCGGGCAACTCGGGCGCAACCTGCTCCTGACGGTCGGTGAAGCCCTGCAGCCGCTCGAGCGTTGCGCCGTCGTCGCCGCCGAAACGTCGTTGCGCGATACCGTCATCGCGATGACCCGCCACCCCCATGGAGCCGCCTGCATCCTGAGCGCCGAAGGCGTCCTCGTCGGCTTGATTACGGATGGCGACCTCCGGCGCGCCTTGAGCCGAGGGGTGGACCTCAACACGGCGAAGGCCGGCGACATCATGACCAAGAACCCGATCCGCACGCACCCGGCGGTTTCCCTCGGTGATGCGGCCCGCGTCATGGAGGATCGCCCCTCGCAGATCTCCGTGCTGCCCGTGACCGAGCCGACGACGCAACGTTGCCTCGGCCTCCTGCGGATCCACGACATCTATCAGGCTGGCCTCGTTTAAGCCGCATGGCTGCAGACCTCACCTTCGAAGCCAGCCGCCGTCCGCGTCGGCCGGCGCTCACGCCCCGGGAGATTACCGTCATTGGCTTGACGGCGGCGATCCTCGTGCTGGTGCCGTGGACGTGGGGCGGGGTGGTGCTTTGGCCGATGCTCTTGCTGCTGGGTCTCGCGGTCGCGGCGCTCGTCGCGGCGGTGGGCGATCATCGGACGCAGTGTTGCGCGGTCGGACTTTGGGTCCTCGCGTTGGGCTATGCGTGGCTGCGTTTGCCCAACCCCGCCGAAGGTTTCAGCGCCTTGAAGGCCATCGACTGCTGGGCCTTTCCCGTGGGCGGACTCGTGGGCCAAGTCTTTCCGGCGATCCTCTTGTACGGCGACCTGCGGTCCCGTCCGGCCAAGGACTGCCTGCGCGATTGGGTGACCTCCGTGCCCTTCTGGGTGGCGGTCATCTTGTTCACCTATTGCGCGGTGCAGGCCCTCAACCCGTGGGGCACCGTGGCGGAGAAGGATCTCTTCTGGCGCATCTTCAAGGAGAAGCCCGTGGCTTGGTTGCCGAGCGGCCTCGCGGCGCCATTCGTCTCCGACGAAAACGATCCGGGCGGCATGAATGCTTGGCGCCTTCTGCTGACCTTGCTGGGGCCCTGGCTGGTCTTCGGCGCCTTGCGCGCGGGCCTGCGCCGGCGGCAGGGCCTCGTCATCTTGGCCTGGGTCAGCGTGGGGGTCGCCGTGGTCTATGCCGTGTACGGTTTCCTGAATCAACGCGGCTACACGGAAGCCATCTTGGGTTATCCCGTTCCCGTGGGTGCGACGACCTTCGGGACCTTCATCAACCGAAATCACGCGGGCATCTATTTCTACCTCAACGCCGCCGTCGCGATGGCGCTGACCTTCTGGCATCTGCGGCGCTCGCAAGCTTCGGCCGCGCGCGGCGGACCTTACCTGCTCGCCGCCTTCGCCGCGGTCTTCCTCAGCTTCTTCGTTTTCTTCACGACCAGCATCGGCGCCGCCATCATGGTGCTGCTCCTGCTCTTGGTGGTGACGCCGCTGGCCTATTTCCTGGGGACCCCCAAGGAGTCGTTGGCCTCGCGGGGCGTTCTCTGGGCCTCCGCGGCCGGGCTGACGGTGGTTTTCCTGGCCTTCCTTTTCGCCGGCGATTTCCGCAGCCTGGAGAAAAAGGTGCAGCTGAAGGCCGCGGCCTATCGCGTGAACGGTGCCGACGACCGCGCTCCCCTCCGCCGCTCGACCTGGGCGATGGCCACCGCCGGTGGTTGGACGGGCAAGGTCTGGACCGGCTGGGGCGCCGGTTCGTACCGCTGGGTCTCCCCGGTCTTTCAGGCGGAAGAGAAGCCGCTGCAGGACGCCCAAGGGAAGTTGGCGATCCGCGCCACCTATGCGCACTGCGATTGGCTGCAGATGCTGGCGGAATGGGGGGTGCTCGGAATGCTGCCGGTCTTGGGCGGCCTCTGGTGGCTGGGTCGGTGGATGCGGCGCGCGTGCCGGCGCGGCCATCCGGAAGCCATTCCGCTGGCCGGCGTGCTGGTGCTGGTCGGGGTGCATGCTTCCGCCGAATTGATCTTCTGGTTCACGCCCTTGCTCTACGCGCTCGCGTTGATCGCCGCGGCGATGGTCACCTTCACGGAACACGACTTGCAGGCGCAGGCCGATCAGGGCCGCGCGGAAGGCGACTGAATTCCTCCTGCAGATGCGACAAGTCCTCCAACACCTCGGTTCCGGTCGCACGGAGCTCGCCCACGTGCCCGCACCGGGCCCGCTGGCCGGGCGCGTCTTGATCCAAGCCTCGCATTCGTTGGTCTCGCTGGGCACGGAGCGCATGTTGGTGGAGTTCGGCCGCGCCGGCTGGTTCCAGAAGGCTCGCCAGCAGCCCGAGCGCGTTCGCCAAGTTTGGCGGAAGATTCAAGCCGAAGGCTTCTGGCCGGCGGTGCAGGCCATCCGGAGCAAACTCGCGCAGCCCATCCCCATGGGCTATTGCAACGTGGGCCGGGTGGTGGCGGCACCGACCCGTCCGGATCTCGGCTTGGGCGACCGCGTTGTCTCCAATGGACCTCATGCGGAAGTCGTCTCGGTGGCCGATGGCCTCGTCGAACGGATTCCGGATAACGTCACCGACGAAGACGCCGTCTTCACGCCGTTGGCCGCCATCGCCTTGCAAGGGGTGCGCTTGATGGGCCCGCCGCCGGGCGAGCGCGTGGTCGTCAGCGGTCTCGGCCTGATCGGCCAACTGGCGGTGCGCTTGCTCGTCGCCCAGGGCTACGAAGTTTACGGCCTCGATCCCGATCCCGATAAATGCCTCGCCGCCGAACGTTTCGGGGCCCGTTGCTTCACGCTGCACGCTTCGGCCGATCCTTTGCCCGACATCCTCGCGTGGTCGGAGGGGCAGGGGGTCGCTGGGGTGCTCATCACGGCCTCCACGTCCGCGTCGGAGCCGGTCAATCTCGCCGCGCGTTGTTGCCGCCGCCATGGTAAGGTCGTGCTCGTCGGCGTCGTCGGACTGCAGCTCAACCGGGCGGACTTCTATCGCAACGAGGTCAGCTTCCAGGTCTCCCAGTCCTATGGCTCGGCCGACCCCGCCGATGTGTATTCGGCGCGGAGCAATTTCCAAGCCGTGCTCACGCTCATGGCCCAAGGTCGTCTATCGACCGAGGGGCTGATTTCCGAACGCCTGGCCTTCGAACAGGCGGAACAGGCATATGGGGCGCTACACCGCAAGGGAACCCTCGGACTTTTGCTGGCCTATGGGGACGCCGAGGGGCTGTTTGCGCAGAACGTCACCTTGCAGGCATCTCCTTCAACGTCCACCGCCCACCAGGTGGCGCTGATCGGGGCGGGAAATTTCGCGGCCCGCACGCTCGTCCCGGCGCTCATGGCCCAAAGCCCGCGCCCCGTCATCGCGCAGGTGGTCTCGGCCCGCGGAGCCTCCGCCTTGATCGTTGCGCGCCAAGCCAAGGCCTTAGGCGTCTCCACCGATTGGCCGGCGGTGCTCGCCGATGCCGCCATCCGCACGGTCTTCCTTTCCACGCGCCACCATCTCCATGCGCGGCATACCATCGCCGCCCTACACGCCGGCAAAGCCGTCTGGGTGGAAAAGCCTTTGGCCCTTACGGAGGCTGATCTGACGGAGATCGCCCAAGCGCACGCGGCCGCCGGCCAGCCTCTCATGGTGGGCTTCAATCGTCGCTTCGCCCCCTTGGCCCAGCACGTGGCGCAGCGGCTCCGGCAAATCCCCGGCCCGAAACATTTCGAGGCCACCATCAACGCCGGCACGCTCCCCCCTGACCACTGGCTGCTGGATCCGCAGGTCGGCGGTGGGCGCATCGTGGGCGAGGCTTGCCACTTCGTGGACCTTTTCCGGTTCTGGGTCGGCGTACCGATCGCCTCCGTCCACGCCACCTACCGCGGGGCCGACGGTCAAGATGCCGGGCGCTTCAGCTTGGAGTTCGCGGACGGCTCGACGGGCCAAATCCATTACCTCACGGACTTGGCGCCAAGCCAACCGAAGGAGCATTTCCGGATTTCCGGCGCAGACTGGGAGGTGGAGATCGACAATTGGACCAAATGCCGCGGTCGCGGTATTGGCGGCTTCAATCGCGGCGGCTTCTGGATGGCTTCGCCCGACAAGGGCCATCGCTGGGCCATCCAAGCCTTTCTCCGCGCCGTGCCCGCCGGCGCCGCCGCCCCCATTCCTTTCGACGAATTGCTGGAAGTATCTCGTTGGTCCATCCGCATGCAAAGCATGCCCGTCTCTTCTTCTCCATGAACGACCTGTGCGTCCTCGGCCTTGGTTACATCGGTTTACCGACGGCCTCCATCTTCGCGACCAAGGGTAAGCGCGTCCTGGGCGTGGATGTCAGTCCCGCGGTCGTCGAGACCATCAATGGCGGTAAGATCCATATCCAGGAGCCGGACTTGGACGTGCTCGTCCGCGCCGCCGTGCAGTCGGGCAACTTGCGCGCGGCCACCGCCCCGGCCCCGGCGGCGGTCTTCATCCTCGCCGTCCCCACGCCTTTCAACGTGCAACCCGACGGCAGTCGTTCCCCCGACCTTTCCTACGTGGAGGCCGCGACCCGCTCGCTCGCCCCGCACGTCCGCGCGGGCAACTTGGTCATCCTCGAATCCACGTCGCCGGTCGGCACGACCGAGAAAGTGAAAGCCTGGCTGGAGGCGGAGCTGATCCAGCGCGGCCTCGCGCTGCCGGCGGACATCCTCTACGCGCATTGCCCGGAGCGCATCCTGCCCGGCCAGATGCTCAAGGAGCTGGTCTCCAATGACCGGATTGCCGGCGGACTCACCCCGGCCGCCGCGGCCCGCGCCAAGGCCCTCTACGAGACCTTCTGCACGGCCCAGATTTTCCTGACCGACGCGCGCACCGCGGAGATGGCGAAGTTGACCGAGAATGCCTTCCGCGACGTGAACATCGCTTTCGCGAACGAGCTCTCGCTTATTTGCGACCGACTCCAGATCGACGTCTGGGAACTCATCCGTTTGGCGAATCGCCACCCGCGCGTGAAGATCCTCCAGCCTGGGCCGGGCGTCGGTGGGCACTGCATCGCCGTCGACCCTTGGTTCATCGTCGCTGCGGCGCCGGCGGAGGCGCGCCTCTTGCGGACGGCCCGCGAAGTGAACGACCACAAGCCGCACCACGTCGTCGCGCAAGTCCGGGCGGCCGCCGCCCGCCAAGCCCAGCCGGTCGTCGCCTGCCTGGGCCTCGCCTTCAAGGCGAACGTCGATGACCTGCGCGAATCTCCCGCCGTCGAAATCACGGCGGCCCTCGCGGCCGCGGGCTTGCCGGTCTTGGCCGTCGAGCCGCATGTGCGCGCCTTGCCCCCAAGCCTCGCGGGCAAGGTCCCGCTCGTGACCTTGGCGGAAGCCGTGGCGGCGGCGAACGTGATCGTCCTGCTCGTCGACCACCGCGCCTTCGGATCCCTCACCTTGGCGGCGTTGGCCGGGAAGGCCGTCATCGATACCCGCGGCCAGATTCATTGATTCTTTTGTACCTCTCCGCCCTCCAGCATCTCGGTCCGGCCTGGTTCCTGCGCCGGCTTTGGTTTCGGGCTGAACGTTCGTTCGGTTGGTTGGAGCGACGCTGCCCGCTCCAAGCCTGGGACCAGGTGGCGGTCCCGGCCGATTACGCGGCGCGCTGGCGTCACGCGGCCCCGCGCTTGCCCATCGCCAAGATAGAGCGGGCTTACCTCGCGCCCCATGTGGAGGCATGGGCGGTCGAGAATGGACACTCGCCGGTTGCGGAAGCCGACCTGCTCGCCCTCGGCCGCTTCCGGATCTTCAACCATGACTTGGTCGACGCGGGCGTGCATCCGCGTTGGCAGACCAGCGTGCTCGACGGCGCGACGGTGGACGCCGCCGTCCATTGGACGAAGCTCTCCGACGCGGGTACGACGGATATCAAGGGCGTCTGGGAGCTCTCGCGCTTCGCTTGGGTCTACCCGCTGGTCCGGGCGTGGGTGCTCGATGGCGAGGCCCGGCACGTCGAACGTTTCTGGGTTTTGCTGGAGGATTGGATGCAGGCCAACCCGCCCAACCGCGGGCCGCAATGGATGTGCGGGCAGGAGGCGTCCTTCCGGCTCATCGCCGTGGCCTACGCGTTGCAGGCCTTCCGCGGTCACCCGGCGACGACGGATGCGCGCGTGTTGCTGACCGCCCGCCTCGCCACCGCGACCGCGGAGCGGATTCAGGCCCACCTATCGTACGCGCTTTCGCAACGGAACAACCATGGCATCAGCGAGTCGCTGGGGCTCTTCACCGCGGGAGCGTTGTGGCCGCACTTGGCGAAGGCCGCCGGCTGGCGCGATCAAGGACTCGAAACGCTTTTCCCGCAGGTCGATGCCCTCGTCGACGCGGATGGCGGGTTCAGCCAGCACTCGACGAATTACCACCGCCTCTTTTTGCAGCTGATGACGTGGGCGGAGGTCGTCTTGGTGGCCGAAGGTGAACGCCTGCCTCCGCATACGCGCCATCAGGTGAGCCAAGCCACGGAGTTCCTGTTGAATCTCCTGGAGCCCGATGGCACGGTCCCGCGGTACGGCGCCGACGACAGCGCCAACCTTTTCCCGCTCAGCGGCGTTCCGCCCGATGATTTTCGTCCCGCCGTCGGTGCCGCCCAAGCGCTGTTCCTCGGCAGCCGACCGGAGTCCGGCCCTTGGGATGAAGCGTCGTTGCTGCTCGTGGGCCCGATGCCCGTGACCACGCGGACCATCGCCGGCAACCTCACCGTCGATTATCCCGCGGCCGGCGTGGGGCTGCTCCGCAATCACCGTGGCGCCGCTTTCTTCCGGCAACCCACCCGCTGGTCGCACCGGCCGAGTCAAGCCGACCAGCTCCACGTCTCCCTCTATTGGGATGCGGCGTGGGTGACCGAGGACGTCGGAACGTATGGTTATCGTGGCACGGGCGCCGACGATTTTGGATCAGCCATCCACCACAACGTCCTCACCGTCGATGGCCGGGGGCCGATGCGGAAGGCCGGACGCTTCCTCTGGCTGCCGTGGGTACCTTGCGTAAGCGCCGTCGAAAGCCACGGCTTCCGCGCCAGCCTGCTCGACCTGGGGGGCGCCCGCTGGACCCGTCGCGTCCTGCGTTTCCCGCAAGGCTTTGTGATCATCGACCAAGTCCGGACGCGAAACCCGGCGAGCCGCTGTGAACTCCGGTGGCATGGCCGCACCCGCGCCGGACTCGCCACGCTTGCGATCGTCTGTTCCGAACCATCCCAAGAAGCTTGGCTATCCGCCGATGAAGAGACGGGCGAAGGTTTCTTCGCCGCCCGGTACGGCCGCCGCGAACCCAGTTGCACCCGCCGGCTCACGGCCCAGGGGCGCGCCGTGACCTTCGTGACCGCCCTCGGTTGCGCGATCGACCTGCGTCCGGACGCGGTGCTCGTCGATGGTCGCCCTTACCCGCTTTGAACCCATGCGCACCGTCGCCCTGATTGTCGGTACCCGCCCCGAATGCATCAAGATGGCTCCGCTCTACTTCGAGCTGATGCAGTCGAAGACCATTCGCCCCGTGCTCGTCGTGACCGCGCAGCACCGCCAGATGCTGGACCAGACCTTGGCGGTCTTCGGTCTGCGCCCCGACGTGGACCTGAACCTCATGCAACCCGGCCAAGGCTTGGCCGACCTCACGGCCCGCGTCCTGACATCGGTGCACTCATGGATCAGCATGGCGCGTCCCGATGCGGTCTTGGTGCAGGGCGACACGACGACGGTCTTGGGTTCGGCCTTGGCCGCGTTCTATGCGAACGTTCCGGTTGGACACGTGGAAGCGGGCCTGCGGACGGATGACATGCGCTCGCCCTTCCCCGAAGAGATGAACCGCCGGCTGACGGCCCCTTTGGTGCGCTGGAATTTTTGTCCGACCGAGCAGGCCCGCGAGAACCTCCTCAGCGAAGCCATCGATGACAAGTCCTGCACGGTGACCGGCAATACCGTGGTGGATGCGTTGCTGTGGACCCGGGCCCGCCTGCAGGGCCTCGGGCAAGACGCCGAAGTGATCGCGCGTTTGGGCGTTCCCCCGGAGTTCGCGCAACGCTACCTCGCCAATCCGAAGGCGCGTTGGTTGCTGGTCACCGGTCACCGCCGCGAATCCTTTGGGCTGGGCTTCGAGCAGATTTGTCGAGCGCTGCAGCAACTGACGGAGCGCCATCCGGACCTCGGGGTGCTTTATCCGGTGCACCTCAATCCCTTGGTGCAGGAACCAGTGCATCGGCTCCTGGGCAAGAACCCGCGGATCGCCCTGATCGCGCCCGCCCGTTACGAGGATTTCGTTTGGCTCATGGACCGCGCCACGGTGATCCTCACGGACTCGGGCGGCGTCCAGGAAGAGGCGCCCTCCTTGGGCAAGCCCGTCTTGGTGCTGCGCAACACGACGGAACGCGTCGAAGCCGTCGCGGCGGGAACCTGCACCTTGGTCGGCACCGACCCCGCGCGCATCTGCCAGGAAACGACCCGCCTGCTCGACGACCCCGCGGAGTATCTGCGCCGCTCGAAACTGCAGAATCCCTACGGCGACGGCACCGCCGCCCGCAAGATTCGCGCCGTGCTCGAACAGGATTTGGGCTGAGCGTCCGTCCGCATGCGGCTCCTTTACTTCCATCAGCATTT
>DBCN01000053.1:4629-17989 GCA_002293065.1 Opitutia bacterium UBA957 | reverse complement strand
CCCGTCCCCAGCTTGAGCGGCACCGATAAGGTCGGCCCCATGGTCCTGCGCGATGAGACCATCGGGCAGGTGCTCGAATTGCTGCAGCGCTGGACCGGTAAGACGGTGCTCCGTCCGCAAGCCCTCCCGGCCAGCCTCTACACCCTCTCGCTGCCCGCCACCGCCACGCGCAACGACGCGTTGCTCGCCATCGAAACGTTGCTCTCCTTGAACGGTGTCGCCGTCATCCAGCAGGGCGACAAGTTCCTCAAGGTCGTCCCGAACCAAGTCGCCAAGGCGGAATCGCCGACCCTGCTGACCGAAAGCGTGCTTTCGCTCCCCGCCAGCGGTCGCGTGGCCTCCAAGATCTTCCCCCTCAAGCACGCCAACGGCCAGGAGGTCGTCGCCCAAATCCAAGGCATGCTCAACGGCACGCTCGGCACGCCGCCCGTTTACTTCGGCCGCAACAACGCCGTCCTGGTCACCGACTCGATCATGAACCTGCAGAAGATCGAGACGCTCCTCGCGCAGCTCGACCGCCCGCAGCTCGACGTCATCGCGACCAAGATGTACAACCTGAAGCACGCCTTGGCTTCCGACATGGTCAACAAGCTGACGGCCCTCCTCCGCACGCCCGCCGCGGGCGGCGCCGCGCCGTTCCGCCTTTCGACCGGCACCAGCTTCACCGCCGATGAACGCACCAACCGCGTCATCCTCCTGGGGTCCGCCGACCAGCATGCCTTCTTCGATAAGTTGATCGAATCCCTCGACGCGACGTCCGACCCCAACACCAAGACCGACGTGGTCTTCCTGCGTCACGCCAATGCCACCGAGACCGCTTCGCTGCTCACGCAGCTCATCACCGGCCAGACGCGCGCCGCCTCCACCGCCAACGGTGGTCGCTCCACCACCGGAACCAACCGCGTGACGACCCCGACGCCCGCCGCCCCGACCGCCACGGGCGCGACCGGTTCCCAGCAGAACGGCGCGGATGAGTTCAGTTCGATGGTCACGGTCATCGCCGATGTCCGTTCCAACTCCATCGTCGTCTCCGGCACCAAGGACGACCTGCGCCTCCTCCATGACCTGATCGACAAGGTCGACGTCGTCCTTCCGCAGGTCCGCGTCGAGGTCGTCATCGCCGAAGTCACGCTCACGAGCAACGACAGCAGCGGCATCACCGCCCTCGGCATGACCGTCACCAACGGCAAGCTGACCGGCGTCAACGGCACGCTCTTCGGCGGCGCCGGCGGCGTCACCGGCGTCGGTGGTGGCTCGGCCGCCCTCGCCCCCAACGGCACGCTCACCGGCATCGTCAACCTCGGCACTTCCTCTACGCCGACCAAGAACGACCTGCACGTGCTCTCCGTCCCCGCGATCACCACGTCGCACAACAAGGAAGCGACCATCTTCGTCGGCGAATCCCGCCCGGTCATCACGGGCACGCAATCCACCGCCGGGACCGCCGGTTTGGTGGCGAGCTCCACGGTCTCGCAGCGCGACATCGGCATCCAGCTCAAGGTGTTGCCGCTCATCGGCAAGGATGGCTCCGTCCAGCTCCAAGTGACGCAGCAGGTCGAGGATGTCCTCGGCTCCGTGACCATCGACGGCAACGAGCAGCCCGTCATCGGTCGCCGCTCGACCGACTCCTTCGTCAGCGCGATGAGCGGTGAGATCATCGTCCTCGGCGGCCTGCAGCGCTCCAACGACACGACGACCAAGAACCGGCTCGGTCCGATTCCGTTCATCGGCGACCTGCTCGGCGGCACCTCGAAGACGAAGACCCGCACCGAGTTGCTCATCTTCCTCCGTCCCTACGTCCTCAACAATTCCGCCGTCGACAACCTCAACGCCATCAGCCGCATCGACGCCACGCCGATCGCCGAACAGGTCCATAAGCATATCGACAAGGCGCCGGTGCCCCCGGGTGCCGGCCCGACCACCACCCCGGCGAGCCCGCTCATCAACGGCCTACCCGGTCCGACCCTCGAAATCGGCGGTTCCTCCAAGTAAGTTTCCCGATGTCGACCGCCGTCAGGCATGGTTTGCCCGCCGCTTTGGCGGACCGTCTTACGGACGAGGCCCGCGCTTCGTTCGCCGAGGCTCCGCGCGATGCCCGCTTCAAGCTGCTGTGCCAGGCGCTCAGCGTGACCGAAGCGGTCCTGCTGGATGAGTTGTCCAAGGCCACCTGCCTCGAGGTGCTCGATGAACCCGCCGTCGACCCCGAAGGCGTCAAGGTGCTCCCGGCCCGCATCGCCACGGAGTCCCAGGTCATCGCGGTCATCCTGCCCGGCTCCGAAGAGGGCCGGCTCAACCTGATCTCGCCGCTCCCCCCCGACGCGGAGACGGTCGATTGGATCGCCACCTTCGCCGCGCGCCGGCCGAAGTGGTACCTCGCCCCGCCCGAACGCGTCGCCCAATTGGTGACCGACAACTACGGCGTCGGCGGCGGCAGCCTCGATGACGAAGGCGGCGACCTCCCCGAACTCGAAGCCGCGAACCAGGACGTCGAAGCCGATGCCGATGCCGCGGTGGTGCGTTTCGTGACGGATGTGCTTTCGCAGGCGGTCGCCGAAGGCGCGACCGACGTCCACTTCGAACCGCAGGAAAATAACCTGCGCATCCGCTACCGCGTCGACGGCATCCTGATCCCCGTCCCGCTCCCCGACAACCTCGCGCGCTTCCAGGACGCCATCATCTCGCGCCTGAAGATCATGGCGCGCCTCAACATCTCCGAGCGCCGGCTGCCGCAGGACGGCCGCATCAACTTCCGCGACGGCAAGAACGTCCTGGACATCCGCGTCTCCACGATCCCGACCATCTACGCCGAATCGGTGTCGCTCCGTTTGCTCAACCAGCGCAAGGAAGCCTACGACATGGACCGCATCGGGATGTCGCCCGACGAGCAGGCCGTGGTCCGCAAGGTCCTCGACTACCCGCACGGCATCATCTTGGTCACCGGCCCGACGGGTTCCGGTAAGTCGACCACGCTCAACGCCTTCCTCCGCGAGATCAATTCGCCGGAGCTGCGTCTGGTGACGATCGAGGACCCGATCGAATACGAAGTGCCCGGCGCCAACCAGGTGCAGACCAAGGCCGAGATCGGCCTGACGTTCGCCGGGGCGCTCCGCAGCACGCTCCGCCAGGATCCCGACGTCATCATGGTCGGGGAAATCCGCGACTTGGAGACGGCCGAGATCTCCATCCGCGCCTCGCTGACGGGTCACCTCGTCTTCTCCACGCTCCACACCAACGACGCCCCGGGCGCCATCACGCGCCTCATCGACATGGGCGTCGAACCGTTCCTCGTGGGCTCCGCCGTCGAGCTGGTCATCGCGCAGCGCCTCGTCCGCCGCCTCTGCCCGGATTGCGCCAAGACTTCCCCCGTCAACAAGGCCCGCGCCATCCCCGCCCTCGAAGCCCTCGGCATGAAGGAGGCCGACCTCGCGGGCGTCACCGAACTCCGCGAGCCCGTGGGCTGCCGCCGTTGCCGCAACACCGGCTACCGCGGCCGCGTCGGGGTCTTCGAGATCTTCCACCCGAAGCCGCTCCACGACCTCATCATCAACCGCGTCAGCAACCGCGAGCTCACCGAACGCGCCATCGCCAACGGCATGCGCCCGCTCGCCCGCGCCGGCTGGGAGAAGGTCAAGGCCGGCCACACGACGCTCGACGAGCTCGTGCGCAACCTCAGTTCGAACGAATAAGGTCGGATGCCTTCCTTCACCTATACGGCCAAGGACGGCCAAGGCGCCGCGAGCGATGGCTCCATCGATGCGCCGAGCCGCCGTGAGGCGCTCCGTCGTCTGCAGTCCCGCGGGTTGCGCCCCATCAAGGTCGAGGAAGTGGGCGCCGCGCGCCGGGAGACCGAAGGGCCTTCCGCCAAGGGCGGCGCCGAAGAAGCCCCGACCGCCGCGGAATGCCTGCCGTTCCTGGAGGCGATGGCCGACTTGGTGCGCAGCGGGATGTCCGCCGGTGAATCGCTCCGCTTGCTCTCCCTGCGGCTGCAGAAGTCCCGCCTGCGCAACCTCTGCGCCGGCATCTGGGCGAAGTTGAGCGAAGGCCAGAGTCTTTCCGCCGCGATGGGTGGCTACCCCGCGGTCTTCGACGGCCAGACGCTCAACCTCATCGCCGCGGGCGAAGCGACGGGCAACATCCGCGACGTCCTCGAGCGCCTGATCGCGCACTTCACCGAACAGGCCGAGTTCCGCCGCAAGCTGATCGCCGCCATGGCCTACCCGCTGTTCATCTGCTTCGTCGCCATCGGCGTGGTGATCTTCTTCGTGCTCTTCCTGCTGCCGCGCCTGCAGACCTTGCTCAATTCCCTCGGCGGCAAGCTCCCGCTGTCCACCAAGATGCTCATGTGGTTCGCGGAGGTCTTCGTGGTGGTCGGTCCGATCTTCCTCGTCGCCGCCGTCGTCGCGGTCATCGGCATCTTCCAGTGGCGCAAGAAGGAGGAGGGTAAGCTCGCCTCCGATGCGTTGCTCCTCAAGACGCCCCTCGCCGGCGCCTTCGTGATGCGCGTGTCGGTCCTGAATTTCTGCCACACGCTCGCGGTGCTCCTCGAGAACGGCATCACGACGGCCGAAGCCCTGCGCCTCGCCGAGAAGACCGCCCCCAACCGCGCCATGCGCGCCCAGATGCGCGAAGCGACCGACCGCGTGCTCGAAGGCGAAAGCCTCTCGCGCGCCCTCGCCCGCACGGGTTATTTCCCGCGCCTCCTGCTCGACCGCGTCGCAGTCGCCGAGCAGACCGGCAACCTCGCCCCGGGCCTCCGCGATATCGCCCGTTCGTACCGCGCCGAGCTCGACCGCTGGCTCGGCACGATTTCGCAGACGATCTCCGCCTCGGTCCTCATCGCCGCCTTCTCCTTCGTCGCCTTCATCGCCTTCGCGATCGTCGCCGCCGTCTTCGAGGTCAGCTCGTCGTTCAAGTTCTGAGTTGGCGGATGTGGAATGGCTCTGCCTCTGGTAGGGACCGCACCACGTGCGGTCCTGCTTGCTCATGCCTCCGGTAGGGTTGGCACTGCGTGCCAACCTAGCCGCGCCTGTTGGGGTCTGGCTTCAGTGCGTTCACGCGATGGTGCCTACCCCCCCGTTCGGACAGGCGCTTGGCGCTCAGCGGGTATCGGGAAGTGCCGCGACCTTTGGCCGCATGTGCATGCCGAGCATCCTTCCCGGTCCCCGGCCCCCCTTTTCAGAAGATGCCTTCCGGAGCTGTAATCCGCACTCTGTACTCCGCGCTTCCCCGACCCTCCCCCTCACTTCACAGGCGCGATCAACTCCAACGAGCTCAGCGTCACCACCATCGTGACGGTACCCGAACTGCCGCGATCGGACTGGAGCGAGAGGGCGTTGATGGCGATGTAAGGCGCGCGTGGGCTGATGGACTGATAGAAGCGCACCACCGAGGCGAGGTCGGCGCGGCGGCAGCTGAGCTGCAGCGTGTGCACCGCGAACTTCCCCGACTTCTGCGTCTTGGGCGATTCGGTGGTCGGGGCCAGGCCGGCATCCTTGGCGGCGGACAGGGCTTCTTCGACCAAGCGGGTTGAGTCGTAACCGCGTCCGGCGTCAAGTCCTTGGATGGCGCTGTCCGCGGCCGCCTTGATCTCCGCCTGCTTGTTCAGCCAAGCGACCTGAATCGCCGCTTCGCTCTCGAGGGATTGCCAACCCGCCCAACCCTCACGCACTCGGCCCCAGGCCGAAGTGGACCAGAGGAAGGCGGCGACGGCGAGGGCCGCGAGCGCCATGTAGCGTTCGCGGGGTTGGAGTCCGAAGAAAAGGTGTTTCATGGAAAGGATTATTTAGCGGCAGGAGTGGTGACGGGGGCGACGGGCGCCGTCGGGGTCGTCGGAGCGGCCGGAATGGTCGGCGGGGCCGCCGGGCTCGGCGCGGCGGCGGCGGCGGCTTCCGCGGCCTTCGCGGCGTCAGCCTTGGCCTTGTCGGCTTCGGCTTGCGCGACCGCCTTGCGGAGGGCGTCGACCTTGAAGGAAATGGTGAAGGTGAACGTGGTGTAGTTGTCGCGCGCGCGCATGTCCTTGCTGGCCACGCCGCTGATTTCCGGGTATTCCTTGAGGGCGCGTTCGAACGCGGAGATGTCCGAGGGATTCGTGGTGCGCGCTTCGATCTCCAACGTGGTGTTCACCTTGCAGTTGATCCGCGTGAATTCGACCGTCGACGGCCGCTGTTCGTTGGCGATCGCCAGCATTTCGAGGGCGAGCGGCGATTTGGTGCGGACTTCCTCGATGCGGCTGGCCGTGGCTTGGTCGGCTTCGATTTCGACGACGTCGGGCTGGCGGGATTCATTCAGGGTCTTGAGCTGACCGGCGCGCCAACCGATTCCGGCGGCGGCGACTTCCATGACGAGGGAGAGGATGAGGACGGCGACCGCGGCCCGGGTGAGGTTCCAGAGGACGAGGTTGAGGCGTTCCTTCTTGCGGCGGGCTTCAAGGAAATCGACGTCGCGGATATCCGCTTCGTCCAAGCTTTTCTGCGTGACGGTGAAGGGCTTGCCGCCCTCCCGCTGGAGGATGAGGTCGGCTTCCTTGAGTTCGCTCTGCAACGCGCCGGTCACCGTCGTCACGGGGGCGTCGGTCAGGCCCGCCCGCGCGGCGACTTCGGCGCCGAGGCCGGCTTCGTCGGCGTCGGCGAGGTCCGCCACGCTGATCGCGACGGGCAGGGGATTGGTTCCATCCCAGGCCAAGGCGATGAGGCGTTCGGTGCCGCGATGGACGAGGACGCCCGCGCCCGAGGGGCGTTCGCCGCACAGGGCGAGGAATTCCGGGATGACCTGACAGTCATCGGGCCAGGCGAAGCTTTCTTCCGGCGTGAAGCGCCGGCGATGGGCGGCGTAGGCCAAGGCTTGCTTGCCGTCCGCGGAGACGACGTGGCCGACGAGCATCTGTTCCGTCGGAAACGGCGAGAGGGCTTCGAGGGCCAAGGCGACTTGGCCGGCGGCGTCCGCGCCTTCCAAGGCGACGCTGCGCACGAAGAAGCGGTTGCCGGGAAGCAGGGCGGCCGCCCCCGGCGCCGTTTGGCCGGGGATCAGGTTGGAGAGGGAGCTCATTTATTCTTGGAAGGGGTGGTGGGGGTGAGGGACAACTGGCCGGGGCGACGGATCGTCGGCGCGTCTTCTTCATCCTCGAGCGGGGCGGTGACCTTGGGGGCGCCATTGTCTTCGCTCCACGCGAGGATCTGGAAGGGGTAGGTGAGGCTCGTGCTGGAGGTGCGTCCGCCCAAGGTCACCGCGCTGGTGGAATTGAGCACGACGCCAGGCGTCAGGGCGGTCGGTGCCTTGGCCGCCGTTCCCCCGAAGCCGCCGCCAAACCCGCGGCCCATGCCCGTCGTCGGCGTCGCGGTGACGCCGGTCGAAGAGGTCGAGGCCGCGGCGGTCGGCGTGAAGCCGCGCGCGCTGGCCGTACCGGTCAAGGCATCGATCGTCGGCGTGGTGTCCGGGTCGGCCACCGCGGCGGTGAAGGTGACGTCTTCCCGGATGGCGACGAGCGCGCTCACGCGGCACTTGGCCTGGCCCTCCTTCACGGTCACGCGCACCCACATGAGGTGCACTTCATCGTCGAAGCGGGAGAGGGAGCCGGCGGCGCCGATCAGCTGGCGGACTTCGCTCGTGACGCGGAAATAGGGCGGGGTGCCCGTGATCCGTTTCTTCTGTTCGTTCTGCCGGTCGCGGATGAGGCCGAGCTGGCGTTCGTCGAGGCCCTGCGAGAGGAGCAGCGCATCGGACGCGCTGTTGATGTTGGTGTCGCCGAAGGTGTAGAGGCTGACGCACTGCTGGAAATCCCGGAGCAGCCGCGTGGGATTGCCGTCTTCGTCGAAGAAGAAATCCTTCGCCACGCCGATGGCCCGGAGTTCCTCGAAGGAGCGCAGCGGCCGGCGCGCCGGCTTGAAGGCGAGCTTGGCGCGTTGGTACGCCGCGTCCGTGGCTTCCTCCTCGATGGATTCATACTTCTTGCTGGTCCAGGCGACCATGGCATCGGCCACGCGCTCGGCGTCCCGTTGCTCAAGTCCGAGGGAATAGAGGAGCTGGATGAGCGTGTTCTTGTCCAAGGTCGCGAGCGGTAGCTTGCCGCTTTCGTCTTCGTACTCGAAGTTCACCTCCAGGCCCTCGCGCACCGGGATGCCCGCGTACTTGTGCGGGTCATCGTAGCCTTGGGCGGGGTCGTGGATCTTGTTCAGGTCGATCGAGCGGATTTCGGCGATGACGGCCAAGGCGAGCTCCAGCTCGGACATGGCCTCCATGCGCAGGCGCGAGCGGTCGACATCCCGCGTGGCCATCGCCAGTTCCAGGGAGTTGTCCTCCATGAAGCGCGCCAAGAGCAGCGAGGCCAAGGTGATGAGCACCAGGACGACGATGATGACGGAGCCGCGACGACGTTTCCTCATGGGCGGGAGGCGCCGGGGCGCTTGATGGGCAGGTCGAGGATCACTTCCGACTTCAGTTGGCCCCGGGCGAAGCGCAGGCGCAGGCGCGCGGGTTTCTCGTACGCGGTCCCGGCGATGTTCTTGGCCGGCTCCTCCTCCGTCGTCCACAGGCGCAGCTCGCCGTCGTAGTAGTCGTAGGCGAGCGAAACCACGAAGGGCGACAGGACCGTTTCGCGGACGTCGTTCAGGTCGCGTTCGAGCTCGAGCCGCGATTGCCATTGCAGGATGAGGCCGCGTTCGGGATCGGCATGGAGCGAGCAGTCGACGTCCGGCAAGGGGGCTTCCGGCCAATCCGCGAAGCGGCCGGCATCGGCGAGGGTGAAGGCGATGCGCGCGGCGTTCGTGCCGTCCGCGGCGCGGACTTCCTTGACGACGAAGCCGACGGCCCCGGGGCCGCTCGTCGAGGCTTCAAGAACTTCGCGGACTTGCCGCGTGGCCGCGCGGACGTGCTGGTCGAAGAGGCGTTGGTCGCGCTTGCCGCCCCAGAGCTCGCTCATCGAGAAGAGGAAGGTGTTGAGCGTGACCATCAGGATGCCGAGCAACGCAAGCGAGACGAGGGTCTCGAGCAGCGAGAAGCCGCGGGACTGGGCGCGCGCGGGGTTCATTGCTTGGGGAGGGGCGCAACCGGTCCCCGGCCGCCTTGGGTGTTGCCGCCGACCGGTCCGCCTGGAGCGCCTCCGCCGGTGGGAGGGCCACCGCTGTTGCCCTTACCGTTGTTGCCGCCACTGGTTGGCCCGCCCTTGCCGCCCGGCGGATTGCCGCCGGTGTTATTGCCTCCGCGGCCACCGTTGGTGTTGCCGTTGCCGGTGGGTTGGTTGCCCCGGCCGTTGTTGGTCGGTTGGACGTTGCCGCCGCCCAGGGGTTTCCGTGGTGTGGGCGCGCTGATGAAGGGGGTACCTCCGCCCGTGGCTTCCTCGTAGCCGCGCTCCTTGAGGAGCCGTTCCTTGGCGGCGTCGCGGATCACCTTGCGGTCCGAAGCCGTCGACCAGCTCGGGCGGAGGAGCAGGCGCGTCTCTTCCTTCATGGGGATGTACTCGCCGCCGGATTCTTTCTGGATCTCGGCGCTGAGGGTGACGGCGAAGAGGTCGCTCACCGTCGTGGGCTCGACCGTACCCTGCCAGCGGGCCATCCGGTCGTCGGGGAGGTAGATGTCGCCGCCGACTTCGATGTCGTCGAAGTTCACGGTCTCCAGCAATGCCGCGCGGCACCGGGCCATGTCTTCCGCGCCGACGTCATACTGCTTGAGGGCTTGGCGCCCGAGCAGGACATTCGAGTACGCCGCGCCGAGGCCGACCGCCGCGAGCGCGAAGATGGCCAAGGCCACCAAGACCTCGATGAGGGAAAAGGCGCGGCGGTTCATTTGGCGTCTTCCGGCGGCAGGGGCGCGCAGGTCAAGGGGTCGATGGGCACCACGCGGCGCGCCTGGTTGCGGATGATCTCCACGCGCATGCGGTCGCAGGTGCCGTCGGGATAGAAGCGGATGCGCGTCAGCGCGCGTTCCTCCATCTGGCCGCCGAGCAGGATGGCTTCCTGGACTTCCGGCGCGATGATCTTGACGCGGGTATCGCCGGCGACGGGCAGGGTTTCCCGCTGGTCGTGCCACGTGTAGGAGAGAACGGTGTCCTCGCCGTCCGCTTCGATCTCGGGGCGAAGTTCGATGACCTTGGATTGTTCGACGGCTTGGCGGCGCACGGTCTGGAGCAGCGCCATGAGCGCCGATTCCGGGTCATCGCGCGCCGTGCCTTTCAGCAAGGAAGCCGAGCCCCCGATGAGGACGGCCGCCAGCATGCTGATCAGGCCAAGCACCAGCAGCGTCTCCAACAAGGTGAAGCCGCTGCGCGCCAAGCGGCCCGCCCGAGACTGGTCCGGGTGCTTTACCAATTGCCGATATCGTCCGCGCTGTCGGGGATCTTGTCGCGACCGACCGAGAAGAGGTCGTACGATTCGGTGTTCTTCGTGCCCGGGTAGCGGTACTGGTAGGCCGCGCCCCATGGGTCGAGCGGGAGCGCGCCGCCCTTGGCGTCGACGTACGGGCCGCGCCAGCGGTCCTGCTTGCCTTCGGGGGCGACGATGAGGGCCTTCAGGCCATCTTCGGTGGTCGGATAATCGCCGAGGTCGATGCGGTAACGCACGAGCGAGGCCTTGAGGGACTCGTTGACGAAGAGCTTGGCGACGCCTTCCTGGCTTTGGCCGAGGATCTTGTCGATGTTCGTGACGGCGATGCCGACGAGCATGCCCACGATCGCCACGGCGATGAGGATTTCGAGCAGGGTGAAGCCCTTACGCAAAGTGCGGCGGGCGGCAGTGGTGAGTCGACGGTTCATGGGAGAGGTAAGGTGAGCGGGAGATTATCTGCCGCCGCGGGAGCGTTTGTCGTCTTTGCCGCTGGTGGGCGCCGCGGTCGCGGTGGGGGCCGCGGTTTCGCCGCCGCGCGAGAAGCTCGAGCGGTCGCGCTTGTCCCTGCCATCGGTCTGGACGGCGCCTTCGGTCGGAGCGCTCCCGCCGCCTTGCCGCTCCATGCCGCGCGCTTTCATCTGTTCGCGGAAAGCGGCGATTTGCTCAGGGGTCGGGGGTTGGCCACCATTGAAGCCACCGCGGCTGAACCCACCTTCCGAGGGCGCCGTCTGGGCGCTCGTCGCCACGGCCGCGACTTGCGGCATCGGGGCGGGCGCGGCGGGCGCCACGCCGATCACGGCTTGACGCAGCGAGAGTTTCACGGGCTGACCGGCGTTTTCGAGGATGATGGAATCGGTCTCGGCATCGTAGCTCTTCACGCTCACGGGCACGAGGCCCGCCGGCGCCTCGCCCTGCGCCACCCAGGCCGAGAGCTTGGTCGTGGTGTTGTAGATGCTGAAGTAGGTGACGCCCCGGTCCACATACATGCCGCGGAATTCGAGGTTGCTCGGCTTCTCGGTGACGGTGGCGCTTTTGGCTTCGCCGAAGGGCGAGTGCTTGACGAGGTCGTTGAGATCGACGGCCCCCGCGAGGCCCGGCAGGCTAGCCAAACCAGCGACGAGCAGGACCTGACGGAGGGAGGATGGGATGCGTTTCATGAAGGGGGTAGGGGTGGGTAACTTTAGAACCCCAAGCGGAGTGTTTGGTTTCGTAAGTTCTTGTCCAACCTCGCCTTTTCCTGGGGCGAAACTGAGCCCCGGGGAGCCACCCCAGTCCTTTCGCTGGCCCCGCATGAGCCCGCGCCCCCCGACTGGAGGGGTATTTTGTACATAAATTGCTTTTTAACAACGACTTACATAAAAAACCCGTTTTGCCTCCGAACTCGTCTGACGAAGTTTGCAACCAACGCCCGTCCGCTTTGTCTTTAACGACGTGAAGTTACCCTCGCCCACCGCACGCCTCTGGCGTTTGGCATGCCTACTCCTGCTGGGAGTCGGGGTGGGGCCGGGCGTGGCCGCCGCGCCGCCCGACTTCAAACAAGGGGTCCAACCATTCCTCGAGAAGTACTGCTACGATTGCCACGGAAGCGACAAGACCAAGGCCGACCTCAACCTGGAGCTTTATAAGGATGGCAGTGGGATTTACCGCGATCAGCGGATGTGGCGCCACCTGCTCTCCCAGGTGGTCGCGGGCGAGATGCCCCCGCCCGAACGCAAGACGCGGCCCACCCGGGAGGAGATCGACGCCTTGCAGGCGCAGATCCGCGGCCTGCTCACCCAAGCCGTCGCCCAGGCCAAGGTCGACCCCGGCAAGGTGACCGTCCGCCGCCTCAACCACACGGAGTACAACAACACCATCCGCGACCTGTGCTACATCGAAGGCAATTTCTCCACCGACTTCCCCGCCGATGACACGGGCTATGGCTTCGACAACATCGGCGATGTGCTGACGTTCTCGCCCGTCCACCTGGAGCGGTTCATCGCCTCGGCCAAGGTGATCGCCGAACGCGCGATGCCGACGGCGGAGCAGAAGCTCGATGTGCTCAACGTCGATGGGTACAACATGTTCCCGCGGGGTCGCTCCGAGGACCAGATGCGGATCTTCAACGACGCGACGTTGTCCGCCACCTTCGAAGCCCCCCGCGCGGGCGAATACATCTTCCGCGCCCATCTGGTCGGCATCGGCAACCCCGGCGACCAGGCGGCCGTCGTCAACCTCGTGGTGGACGGCAAGACGGTCGGGACGCAGACGCTCAAGGTGAAGACCAGCCGGGGCGCCGAGAAGATCGACGCCAAGGTCAAGCTGACGCCCGGCAAGCACACGCTCGCGGTGACCTGGGCCAACCCGCCGCCGGACTTCCGGTCCGGGACCCGCCGGCTCGGGACTTACCGCTACCAGTTGCTCGGCCCCACCGACACGCGCACCGACCTGCAGCGCAAGCTGGCCGACTTCGCCGGCACCAAGAAGGGCGACGACCGCGCCCGCGCGATGGTGAATCTCTTCGTGAGCCGTTCGTTCCGCCGCCCCGCCACGGCGACCGAAATCCAGCGCTACGCCAAGGTCTTCACGGCGGCCGAGGCCACGGGCGGCTCCTGGGAAGCCGGCGCGCAGGCGATGATCTGCGCCGTGCTGGCCTCGCCGAAGTTCATCTTCCGCATCGAACAGGATGACCAGCCGTTCGCCAAGGACGCGCACCCGATCTCGGAATTCGCCTTGGCGTCCCGCTTGAGCTATTTCCTGTGGGGTTCGATGCCCGACGAGGAGCTGTTCGCCCTCGCCAACTCCGGCAAGCTGTCCGCCAACCTCGAGGCCCAGACGATGCGCCTGCTCAAGGACAAGCGTTCGCAGTATCTGGTGACGGGTTTCGGCCTGCAGTGGCTCCAGACGCGTCGTTTGGCCCTCGTGACGCCCGATGCGAAGATGTTCCCGGAGTTCGATGATGCGCTGCGCGCTTCGATGGTGCGGGAGACGGAACTGTTCTTGGCCGAGATCGTCCGCGAGGACCGCAGCATCTTCGACATCATCGACGCGGACTTCACCTACCTCGA
>DBCN01000053.1:4393-4550 GCA_002293065.1 Opitutia bacterium UBA957 | reverse complement strand
TGCCGAAGGGCGACCGCGGCGGCGTCCTCACCCAAGCGAGCATCCTGACGGCGACGTCCAATCCCGACCGCACTTCCCCCGTGAAGCGCGGTAAGTGGATCCTCGAACAGATCCTCGGCACGCCGCCCCCGCCCGCGCCCGCCGACGTGCCTTCCCT
>DBCN01000053.1:0-4334 GCA_002293065.1 Opitutia bacterium UBA957 | reverse complement strand
GCTCGAACAGCACCGCGTCAATCCCGCGTGCGCTTCCTGCCATAACCGCATGGACGCGCTGGGTTTCGCGTTCGAGAAGTTCGATGCCATCGGCCGCGGCCGCACGATGGATGAGGGCGTCCTCATCGATACGGCCGGCAAGCTCCCCGATGGCCGCACGTTCGCCGGCGCGTCGCAGTTGAAGTCGGTCCTGAAGGCCGACCGCGAGAAATACGTCCGCAATTTTTCCGCCAAGCTGCTGACCTATGGGCTGGGGCGGGGCTTGGAGTACTACGACGAGCCCGCCCTCGATAAGATGGTGATCTCGGCCCAAAAGGGGGAAAACCGCTTCTCCGCCCTGGTTCTGGCCGTGGTCCAAAGCGACCCCTTCCGCCTCCGGCGTGGCACTTCGCAGGTTGAAAGCGTCCAGACCCCACCTAAAAAATAAGGAATCCCTCCCCGCCATGATCCACGACAAAGTCCTCAGCCGTCGCACCGTCCTCAAGGGACTGGGCGTCACCCTCGCGCTGCCTTGGCTCGAGAAGATGGGCATGCAGACGAGTTGGGCCGCCGGCAACACGCCCATCGCCCAGGCCGCGCCCAACCGCATGGCCTACGTCTACATCCCCAACGGGGTGATCCCTTCCGGCTGGCGCGTGCCCAATGAGGGGGCCCTGCCTTCCAAGTTGCCGCCGATCCTCGCGCCGCTGACCGACCTCTCCAAGGATTTCTCCGTGCTCTCCGGCCTGACCGCCGACAAGGCCCGCGCGAACGGTGACGGCGGTGGCGACCACGCCCGCGCGATGGCGGCCTACCTGACCGGCGCCCAACCGCGCAAGACCGACGGCGCGAACATCAAGGCCGGCGTCTCCGTCGACCAGATCGCCGCCGCGCGCATGGGCGACCGCACGCGCCTCGCTTCGCTCGAAGTCGGCGCCGACTCCAGCAAGATGGCCGGCGGCTGCGACTCCGGTTACAGCTGCATCTACGAATCCAACCTGTCCTGGCGCTCCGCCACCCAGCCGATGCCGAAGGAGGTCAGCCCCAAGCTGATCTTCGAGCGGCTGTTCGGTTCGGGCACCGACCTCGAGCGCGCGCGCCGCGACGCCGAACGCAAGAGCGTGCTCGACGCCGTCCGCGATGACTTCCGCGAATTGAACGTGCGCCTCGGCGCCGACGACCAGCGCAAGCTCGACGAATACTTCACGGCCGTCCGCGAAATGGAACTGCGTATCGCCAAGGCGGGCGCGTCCAATGCCCCCAAGCTCCCCGTCGGCGTCAAGGCCCCGGTCGGCATCCCGCAGAGCTATGAGGAACACCTCCGCCTGCTTGCCGATCTCATCGTCCTCGCGTTCCAGACGGATACGACGCGCATCTCGACGTTCGTCTTCGCCAACGAGGGCAGCAACCGTTCGTACCCGTTCATCAACGTCCGCGAGGGTCACCACAACCTCTCCCACCACGGCAACGACCCGGAGAAGATGTCGAAGATCCAAGACATCAATGTCTTCCACACGACGCAGTTGGCCTACTTCCTCAACCGCCTGAAGTCGGTCAAGGAAGGCGACGGTACGCTTCTCGACCACTCGATGATCGTCTACGGTTCGGGCAACGGCGACGGTAACCGCCACAACCACGACGACTTGCCGATCCTGCTCGCCGGCCGCGGTTGCGGCACGATCCGCCCTGGCCGCAGCATCCAGTACGGCAAGGAAACGCCGCTGAACAACCTCTGGGTCTCCATGCTCAACCGCATGGACATCCGCGATGTCCAGTTCGGCGACAGCTCCGGCGAACTCAAGAAACTCGTCTGATCGAGGTAGGGGCCGCACCACTTGCGGCCCTATTTGTCTCGAGGTAGGGGCAGCACCGCGTGCTGCCCTAGTCTGCCTCTGGTGGGATTGGCAGCCTGATATCGGGTAGGGTTGGCACTGCGTGCCAACCTAACTGCCTCGCTGCGCCTGTTGGGGTCTGGCTTCAGCGCGTTCACGCGATGGTGCCTGACCCCGTTCGGACAGGCGCTTCGCCCAGCGGCTATCGAGTTGTGGGCTGCGGGCATCGAGAAGTGCGCCGGCCTTCACCAACGCATCCTTCCCGGTCCCCGACCCCCCTTTGCCGTCTGTCTCTAAGGTAGGGACCGCACCACATGCCGTCCTCCTGCCTCTGGTAGTGTCGGCACTGCGTGCCAACCTAGCTGCCTCGTTGCGCCTGTTGGGGTCTGGCTTCAGCGCGTTCACGCGATGGTGCCTGACCCCGTTCGGACAGGCGCTTCGCCTGCCGCTTAACTCTTTCGCGAGCTCCGCCCGCGGGGTTGGGCGCGCATCCTTCCCGGTCCCCCATTTCATCAGGCACCCTAGGTCGGTACGCAGTCCCGACCCTACCCGAGGCAGGCGCGGCGAAGCCACGCTCCTACCTCATACCTCCCGAATCCGTAATCTGTAATCCGAACTCCGTAATCCTCTCATGCCACGCCCCTGCCTCACATGCCTTTAAAATCCGTACTCTGTACTCTGTAATCTCCTCTGCCTCTTCCCTTTCCACCTTTGCACAGGAGCTCTGATCCGATTTGTACCTTTGCACCTGTCTCTCCTCCGTCCTCCGTAATCTGTACTCCGTACTCCGTACTCCGCGTCCCCGCGCGCTAGATCAGACCCATTTCCTCGGCGACGCTGTCGACCTTGTGCTCCACCAAGGCGAGCTTGGCGTGCAGGGCGGCGACTTCGTCCCTGAGCAGGGCGTTTTCTTCCCTGAGGGTTTTGAGTTCTTCGAGGATTTCTCCGATCAAGTGGTGGATGTTCATTTGTTTTTAAAGGGTGTGGGTCGTGCGAAGGAGGCCCGCGGCCACTGCACGGGGCGGCCGGAGGCGGGAAACCCGCGGACGTGGGAACGCCCGGCAGGGAAGGAGTCGACTGGTGGACTTATCGTGAAATCAACGCGTCTCTCCGCGGGACGGACATATGTCCGCTCCGGGCTGGAAGAAGCTGTTGCGCGTGGTCATCACGAGGCCGTCATCTTCTGCGGACGGGTTTTTGGGTCAACTAGAATAAAGTAGAATCGATTGCGTCCCCCTAGCCGCCCGGGTGGAATGGGGTCACCCCGCCATGCCCCTGCGCCTCGTCCCCCTCCTCCTGGTCGTCGCCGGCCTCGCCACCGCCGCGACCGGCCCCAACGACTCTTCCATCGGCCCCGACTACAAGCCGGCGCCGGAGATGGCGGCCAAGCCGGGCGGGCCCAAGGGGACGATCAGGGAATTCGTCATCGAGTCCACGGAGAGCAAGCTGTACCCGGGCATCGCCAAGAACAAGCCGGGCGAGGTCGTCCCGTATAAGCGCAAGGTCCAGGTCTACATCCCCGCCCAGTATGTTTCCGGTAAGCCGGTGCCGTTCATCGTGGTGACGGACGGTCCATGGTATACCAAGCGCATGGCCACGGTGCTGGATAACCTGATCGCCGCGAAGCGGGTGCCCGTCCAGGTCGCGGTCATGGTCGAGTCCGGCGGCGGCGACAGCAAAGGCAGCCAACGCGGCCTCGAGTATGACACGATGTCGGGCAAGTACGCCGAGTTCATCGAGACCGAAATCCTCCCGCGCGTGGCCAAGGACTGCGGCATCGTGTTCAGCAAGAACCCCGACGAACGCGCGGCCATGGGTGGCAGCTCCGGCGCGGCGGCGGCCCTGACGATGGCCTGGTATCACCCGGAATGGTACCGTCGGGTGCTGAGCTACTCGGGCACGTTCGTGAACCAGCAATACCCCGAAGACCCGAAGACCCCGCACGGCGCTTGGGAATACCATGAGAACCTCATCATGAAGACGCCCAAGAAACCGCTCCGTATTTGGATGCAGGTCGGCGAGAAGGACAATGGCTGGGACCGCCCCGTTCCGCCGTCCTACCACAATTGGGTCGAGGCCAACGAACGCATGGCCACCGTCCTCGCGAAGAAAGGCTACGCCTACCAATACGTCTTCTGTAAGAACGCCGGCCACGTCGACGGCAAAGCCGTCGCCGCCACGCTCCCCGCCGCCCTCGAGTGGCTGTGGAAGAATTAAGGTAGGGACCGCACCACGTGCTGTCCTTGTCTTTTGGTAGGGTTGGCACCGCGTGCCAACCTAGCCGTGCCTGTTGGGGTCTGGCTCCGTCGCGTTCTCGCGATGGTGCCTGACCCCGTTCGGACAGGCGCTTCGTCTGCCTCTTAACTCTTTAGCGGGCTCCGCCCACGCCCACCTTTGCACGGTCTTCGCAACTCGCCGCCCTCCCGCCCCGCCCCAGGACAATCACCCAGTTTCCGGCAATCGGACTGCGCATGATCTGACATGCGCCTAACTCCGCCTGGTCATGTGGAAGCTGCAACCGGC